>JAEMQE010000243.1 GCA_022758945.1 Lentimicrobium sp.
ACAACTATTAAAGAACAACCTACTATCCTTAATTTATTATATATATTTTTCATAGCGTTTTTTTATATGATTAAAAAGAAAGGTTTAAACCAAAAATAATTTCTCTAGTTTGTGGATAGGTTCCGTAATCTATACCAGGCGCAATGTTTTTCAAAGAGTCATCACCGCTTCTTCCATAAACACTAACTTCTGGATCTAATCCTGAATATTTTGTCCAAGTAATTAGATTTTCGGCAGTTAAATAAAAACGTGCTTTACTCATACTTAATTTACTTATCAAGTCACTTGGAAGATTGTACCCTAAAGTTAATGATTTTAATCTAACATAAGAACCGTCTTCTACATATCTAGAAGAAACTAAAACATTGTTAGTCCCTTCAAAATCTGCTCTTGGTATATTAGTTATTTGACCTGGTGTGGTCCAACGATTTAATACAGTAGTCAATTGATTGTTTGCATTATACATTCCTTCTGTATCTATTCTAGTAGCATTAAAAATATCATTTCCTTGAGTCCCTTGGAAGAAAATATTGAATGACCAGTTTTTATATTTAAAATCGTTAGCTAATCCCCAAGAAAAATCAGGATTTGCATTACCAATAATAGTCTTATCTCCATCACTTAAACCGCCGCTTCCGTCAATATCTTTATATTTGATATTTCCTGTTGCAGGATCAACTCCTTCAGAAACATATCCATAAAAAGTTCCCAATGGCTGTCCTTCTTGTGCGATGGCAACTAAACCTCTCCCATCATTATTAAGTTCACCCAATTGAATGCTTCCGCCTGGAAGGCTCGTGATTTTACTTTTATTAAATGAAATATTAAAATCCGTATTCCATTTTAATTCGTTTACCATATTTTTTGAACTTACAGTAAATTCAAAACCCTTATTTTCCATAGCTCCAACATTTAACAATGCTGTAGAAAATCCAGAACTAGCAGGTATTACTTTATTGAGTAACATATCACTGGTTTTCTTGATATAATAATCACTTATGATAGTTAATCGATTTTTCAATAATGAAATATCAATACCAATATTGGTTTGTTGCGTAGTTTCCCATTTAAGATTGGTACTTTCGAGTGTTGTAGGATTTGAACCTGGTACAACCACACCACCCACTACATAAGGAGCATTGGGACTTACCAAACCATAGTGAGAATAAGGTCCAACCTGACCATTTCCTACTTCACCCCAACCTACTCTTAATTTTAAATCATTTACTACTTCTACATTTTTAAAGAATTCCTCATTCGAAATTCTCCAACCTCCTGAAAACGAAGGAAAATAACCCCATCTGTTATCTATTCCAAATCCTGAATAAGCATCGGCACGGAAATTTGCAGTCAATAAATACCGATCATCATAGCTATAATTTAATCTTCCTATTATAGCTTCATTAGTGCCTTTAGCTTCATCATAACCCGCTGTTTTTATTGATCCTGCATTTACAGTTTGTACTGCCGCTGAACCAAATCCACGAGCATCAATACTAGCAGAAGAATTATCCTTTTCCGATGCAATATATCCTACTAAAGCATTAAAATTGTGCTTGTCGAATGATTTTGCAAAAGAAAGGGTATTTTCAAAATTCCACAAAGTACTTTGACTATTATTCAAAGATGCCATACCACTAAATCCTCTACCTTCTCTACTTGTATATGGATCAACCCACGATTTATAAGTGCTATTCAATTGTTCAAACCCAAACATAGATTTGAATTTCAGGTATTTCAAAAAGGAAACTTCGCCATAAACATTACCATTAAATTTATAATTTTGATAAGAGTGCTCATTTTTCAAAATCAAAGCAACAGGACTTTCTAGATCTGGAATAAATGGATTTATCGAAAATGTTCCATCTGCTTCGTAAACATCAGTTACAGGAGCACCTGTTATTGAATTTAAAATTACTCCAAACTTTCCAGCTTCATTGACATCAACATCTTTCCATTTGCTGTAACCAATACTTGAACCCACTTTTATGGATTTGCTTACTTTATGATCAAGATTCAACTTAAAGGTATATCTTTCTACTTTATTGGTCATCACAACTCCTTCTTGATTAAGATAAGTTCCTGAAAGATAATAATTCGTTTTTTCATCGCCTCCTGAAACTCCTAGTGCATAATTCGTAGAAAGTGCCGTTCTTAACACTCTGTCTTGCCAGTTGTTATTATATGGATATTTATCCCAGTCAGTTGTTTGACCCATTTCGGTCATTAAAGCTCTATATTGAGTTGCATCTAATACATCTAATTTCTTTGACACTGTTGAAGAGGAGGTATAAGCATCTAATGTTACCTTAGTTTTTTGATTACCACCTCTTTTTGTAGTAATCAAAATTACTCCATTAGAACCGTTGGCTCCATAAATTGCTGCCGAAGAAGCGTCTTTAAGCACTGTCATCGTTTCAATATCCGATGGACTGATTTCATTTATTGAAGTAGTTGGAATACCATCAAGAATGTACAAAGGTTCAGCACCAGCTGTAATTGTTGATGTTCCTCTAACTCTAACAGTATAGCCAGCTTGTGGCTGACCTGATGGTTTTGTTATTTGAACTCCGGCAACTTTACCTTCAAGGGCATTTCCTATTCCGGTATTTGCTCTTGCATCAAATTCTTTTGCCCCTACAACCGCAATCGCACCAGTTACATCCTTTTTCTTGGAAGAACCAAAACCTACAACAACAACTTCTTTCAAATCAACATTGTCTGCAACAAGAGTTACGTTGATTGATGTTTGACCGTTTACAGTTATTTTTTGGGTAGAGTACCCAAGATAACTAATACTTAATACAGCATCTTTTGACAAATTGTTCAATGTGAACTTACCATCTAAATCAGTAGTTGTTCCAATTTTTGAATTTTGAACAGCTACATTAACGCCTGGTAAAGGCCCGGCAGAATCTGATACCTTTCCAGTAACGGATTGAGCTTGCATTATTCCGCACATTAACAGAAATGCAGAAATGAACAAGGGTTTTTTGAAAAATTTCTTCATAATTAATTTTGTTTAATAAAATTTTTGAGTTTTTGGTAGTTAAAGAATAGTATTTTGTGTTTGGACTATTAATATACTTCTCCAAAGCTAACTAATAGATGTTTTATAAAAATATATTTTTACGTATTATAATCCTCAATTTACGCAATTAATAAAAAGCTAAAATCAAAAAGATGAAATTACAATAATTGAAAACTAGAATGCAAAAAAAGGGAATCAACTAAATTTAAAGAAAGCCATTGCAACTCTATTTTTCCTGTTGATATAAAAATTTATGCAAACAAATAAGTCAAGAAAATCATTCAAAACGTGGTTTTTTACATTTTTAAACTTGAATACCATTACATTTGCAAATCAAACAATTACATCAAGATATTAAATATGGGCAATATCAAGCTGAAATCAATTTTCTTAAAAACAGTAAAATACTTAGGAATAGGACTAGTCGTAATTCTCTCCCTGATGTTCATAACTCCACTTGTTTTCTCGGATAAAATTAAAGAAGAAATCAAAAAAACGGCCAACGAAAAATTGGCTGGAGAAATGAATTATTCGGATGTGAATGTTTCTTTTTTCAAACATTTCCCGTCTTTAACTTTAACATTGAATGATTTTAAACTCAACGGTTCGGCTCCATTTCAAAACGAACGATTAATCAATGCCAAAGAAGTGTCTTTTGGAATCAACGTTCCTAGCTTAATATTTGGAAAATCAATCAATATTGATAAAATATACCTATCTAATTCGTCAATAAATATCAAAGTCAACCAGGAAGGATTGGCAAATTACAACGTGTATATTACCAATAAAGATGTTAAAAAAACAGACGAAGAATCGGCAGCCATCAAACTGGAACATATCGAAATCATTAACAGTCAAATGACTTATAACGATCTATCTACTCAAGTTCATTTTGATGCTTTTGGCTTCAATTATCTTGGAAAAGGAGATTTAGCAAAAGACGTATTTGATTTATATTCCAAAGCAAAAATTGACAAGCTGAACGTAATTTATGATAATGAACCCTACTTGATGAACAAAAAAGTAGATGCTGATTTGATTACAAAAATCAACGTAAACTCGCTTTCTTTTGTTTTCCAACAAAATGACCTTAAAATCAATCAACTTCCTGTTGATTTCAAAGGAAAGTTCGACTTCTTGAAAGATGGTTACAATATGGATTTCGTTGTCAAATCTAACAACAGTAATCTCCAAGATTTATTCACTGCTTTTCCTCCAAAATACATTACCTGGCTAAACAAAACAGAAATCAAAGGCAAAACGGATTTACTCCTAACACTAAAAGGAAAATATATTGCTACAAAAAATATAGCGCCAAACTTGAATTTAGATTTAAAAATAAGAGATGGATTTGTGAATTATGACAAAAGTGCGTTCCCAGTTTCGAACCTGAATTTAGATTTTTCCACAAGTTTGCCTTCCCTAAATCCAGAACTTTTAATTGTTAATACGAAGAGTATTGCTCTAAATATAAATCAAGATTATTTAAAAGCAAAACTATTTATTAAGGGAATGATTACTCCTGAAATTGATGCGGTTTTCAATTCTAAAATTGACTTAGAAAAATTGAACAAAGCCCTAGGAATTCCAGATTTGGAACTCAAAGGAATGCTCGTTGGCGAAGGAAAAGCCAAAGGAAAATACGATCCGCAACATAAAATTTTGCCCATTGCCAATGCCAATATCAATCTTAAAAGCGGCTATATTAAAACAAAATATTATCCAAATCCGATTACCAATATCAATATCCTGACGACAATTGAAAACAAAAAAGGAACCTTCAGCGATTTGAAAGTTAGTTTAAAACCTGCTGAATTCACATTTGAAGGAAAACCAGTTTTTGTGGAAGCCCAATTGGATAATTTTGACGATCTCACTTATGATATTAAGGCAAAAGGAACACTTGACATCAGTAAAATATATCAAGTTTTCCCCCAAAAAGGATTGGATGTAGATGGTTTCATCAAAGCTGATTTGGCTTTAAAAGGCAAACAAAGCGATGCCGAAAAAGGAAACTACAGCAAATTGCACAACAAAGGAACTTTAGAACTTAAGAACATTTTAATAGCAACTGAATATCTTCCAAAAAAATTCTTGATTAAAGAAGGTGTTTTTACAATCAATCAGGACAAAATGTCTTTCAATAACTTTCTGGCCGCTTACGGTCAATCCGATTTTAAAATGAATGGTTATTTGCAAAATGTATTCAACTTCGTCGCCTCAGACAAAGGCGTTTTGCGAGGTTCATTTACGCTAAATTCCAAATACATCAATGCCGATGAATTTATGTCCAGTACTGAAGTTGTTTCAACAAACACAACAACTGCATCAAGTCCGGAAGTAAAACCGACCACTACTTCAGCAACAGGAGTCATTATAATTCCGTCCAATTTAGATTTGAAATTCCAAGCCAATGTGCAAAAAATAAACTTCAATGAACTCACGCTCAAAGACGCAAAAGGTGCTATGAACATAAAAAAAGGAGTATTGACAATGAAAAATACGGGTTTCAATTTGATAGGTTGTGCCGTCAATATGAATGCAACTTACGGAGGATTAACTCCTAAAAAAGCACTATTCGAATACGATATAAAAGCCAGTGATTTTGACATCAAAAGAGCGTACAACGAAATAGCAATCTTCAGAGAAATGGCTAGTGCTGCCGAAAAAGCCCAAGGGACCATTTCATTAGAATACAAACTCAAAGGCCGATTAAACAGTAATATGGAACCCGTTTATCCTTCATTAGTGGGTAACGGTATCGTTTCTGTCAAAGACATCAAATTGCACGGAATGAAAATGTTTAGTGCGGTGGCCAAGAAAACCAGTAAAGACGAAATTAAAAACCCGGAATTATCCAAAGTAGAAATCAAAAGTTCCATAAAGAATAACATCATTACCTTGGAACGATTTAAGTTTAAATTTGCAGGATTCAGACCAAGAATTGAAGGAACCACAAGCTTGGATGGAAGATTAAACATAAAAATGAGACTGGGATTGCCTCCTTTGGGAATTTTCGGAATACCAATGACCATTACAGGAAACAAGGATAATCCTAAAGTTAAAATTGGTCGAAAGTCGGACGATTTGCAAGAAACCGAAGATAAAGAAACTGAATAAAAATGAAGACAATCTAGTAATAATCTTTAGTATTATAAATTGAAATCCATTTTAGTAATTACGTTGTTTATATAGGAAAAAGTGTATTTTTACAATCTCTGTTTTATAAAAATGAAGAAAAACAACATACTGCTGTATATTTTACTTTTTTTTTACAAGTTTTGTCTTCTCGCAACAAGAAGCGAGTAATTGGTATTTTGGAGAAAATGCAGGTATCAAGTTTCATCCTGATGGTTCAGTAACGACACTTTTAGATGGACAACTCAAT
>JAEMQE010000101.1 GCA_022758945.1 Lentimicrobium sp.
AATTTTAGCACAAACTACACCTCCAACTGTTTTTAGTGATGTGAATAATAATCCATTCACTCCTGTAGTTGGTGATAAACTTGACAAACAATGGTTGGGTGGTGAGATGCAAATTTATTATGATTTCCTTGGAGGAATGGCTTTGAAAGGGGAATATATTTCAGGAACAATTTCGGCTGCAACTGTAAATGCTGCAATATCAAATTCTACTTTCTCTTATAATAGAGTTAGAGACTTCAAGGGATATTATGCTCAATTTATAAAAAATGTTGGAGCAAAAAATCAATTGGCTTTAAGATATGATGTATTTGATCCAAACAAACATTTATCTGGAAACACTGTTACGACAGCTGGAGATTTAAAATATAGCACTTGGGTATTTTCTTGGCATTATTATTTTGATGATAATATCAAAATTTCAGCAGGATATACTTTGCCAATAAATGAAACTAGTACTATTGTAGGGGGAGATTATCTAAAAGATAAAACCGACAATACTTTCACTTTACGCTTTCAAGCAAAATTCTAATGTTTAATAATTTATCATAAAAAATTAAAATGAAAACAACAAAATTTAAAATAGCATTAATTTTATTAGTCATAATGACAATAGGATTTTCATTTACAGCTATAGAAAAGGTAACCGTAAAAGGTTCTGATACGATGGTTATTTTATCACAAAAATGGGCTGAGGTATATATGAAAAAACACCCAGAAGCTACAATTCAGGTAACTGGTGGTGGTTCTGGTGTAGGCCTTGCAGCATTAATCAACGGTTCAACTGATATTGCCAATTCTAGCCGTCCGATTAAATCTTCTGAATTAGAAAAACTAAAATCAAGATACAACACGCTTGGAGTTGAAATTCCTTGTGCCAAAGATGGTATTTCTATTTATATCAATAAAGCTAATGGTGTTTCTGAACTTACTGTAAAACAAATTGGTCAAATTTTCGCTGGTCAAATAACCAACTGGAAACAAGTAGGTGGAGTAGATGCGGGTATCAAATTATACGGAAGAGAAAGTAGCTCAGGAACATTCGTTTATTTCAAAGACAATGTTGTGAAAACCGATTATTCTCCATCTTGCCAAACTTTGCCTGGAACTGCAGCTATTGTTAATGCAGTGAAAAAAGATAAATTCGGAATTGGATACGGTGGAGCAGCTTATGCCGAAGGGGTGAAAGATTGTAAAGTAAAAAAAGACGACAAAAGCCCAGCTTATTTTCCAACTGCCGAAACAATTAAAAACAAAACCTATCCTATTTCTAGATATTTGTATATGTACCTAAAATCTAAACCAACTGGGCAAACAAAAGCTTTTATTGATTGGATTTTGAGTCCAGAAGGACAAAGTATTATTGCTGGAGTTGGTTATTTCCCTGTAAAATAATAATCTCATTATCCCTCACTTGTTTTTTTGTGAGGGATAATTTTTCGTTTATGAATAATTTAAAATTACAACAATGAAATTATCAAAATTAAAAATTGCAGCACTTTTAGTAATCATAATGACTATTGGTTATTCATTTACTACTTTGAGCAAAGTAACAATTAAAGGTTCAGATACTATGGTGATTTTATCACAACAATGGGCTGAATTGTATATGAAAAAACACCCTGCAACTGTTATTCAAGTTACTGGTGGTGGTTCAGGAGTAGGGCTTGCCGCATTGATTAATGGTTCTACAGAAATTGCCAATTCAAGCCGTCCAATTAAATCAGCTGAATTAGCAAAAATAAAAGCCAAATTTGGTAAAAATGCAATTGAAATTCCTTGTGCAAAAGATGGTTTATCTGTTTTTTTGAACAAAGGGAATAAGGTTTCTGAATTAACCATTCAACAATTGGGGGATATTTTTTCTGGAAAAATCACGAACTGGAAACAAGTTGGAGGCGATGATGCTAAAATCCAATTGTACGGTAGAGAAAGCAGTTCTGGAACTTTCGAATTTTTTAAAGAGCACGTAGTTAAAACTGACTTTTCACCAGCGTGTCAAACTTTGCCTGGGACTGCAGCAATTGTAAACGCAGTTAAGAAAGATAAATACAGTATTGGTTACGGCGGAGCAGCTTATGCTGAGGATGTAAAGGATTGTAAAGTTAAGAAAGATGCCAAAAGCAAAGGGGTTTTACCAACTGCTGCAACCATAAAAAACAAAACCTATCCAATATCAAGATATTTGTATATGTACTTAAAATCAAAACCAACAGGCGAAACAAAAGCTTTTATTGATTGGATTTTGAGTCCGGAAGGGCAAAATATTATTGCAAGTGTTGGTTATTTTCCTGTAAAATAAAAACATCACTTTTGATAAAAACACACCTTTAAAAAAGGTTAATTCTTAAAGAATATCAATGAATTCTCAATTCCCAATTAATCAAAATTTTACCAAAGAAAGCCTGAAAAAACAATTCAGGCTTTCGGAGTTTCTAGCAGAGAAAATCATTTCATCGGTTGCGTTTCTGTCTATAACAATCATCGTTTTAATTTTTGTCTTTGTTTTTAAAGAGTCCTTGCCCATTTTTAATTTTGGCAAAAGTGATGCTGCTAAAACAGAAATAACTACAGATTCTAAACCTGAATCCTATGGTTCAACTCCTGTCGAGGAATTGAAACCAGAAACATACGGTTCTGAACCAGCAGAAGAATTAAAGCCAGAAACCTATGGTTCTGAACCCGTAACTCAGGAAGATTTAAAGCCCGAAACATACGGTTCTGAGCCTGTAACACAAGAAGATTTAAAACCAGAGACTTATGGTGATGTAGTTGCAGAACCAGAAGTTGCAACTCCAAATGAGACTCCAGAAGTAGTTTCAGAAAACAATGAAGGTGCAGACAAAACTTGGAGTACTTTTTTTACCACAGAATGGGTTCCCGTTTCTGAACATCCTCGATTTGGATTAATTGGTTTGCTCGTAGGAACTTTAAAAGTTACCATAATTGCAATGCTTATTGCCGGACCTTTAGCCATTTTAGCAGCACTTTATACATCTTGTTTTGCCTCGAAAAGAGTAAAGGAAATCATTAAACCCATCATCGAAATGCTTGCTGCTTTTCCATCTGTGGTAATTGGATTTTTTGCTTTGATGGTTTTGGCAACATTTTTCCAAGATATTTTTGGCTATGATTCAAGATTGAATGCTTTTATTGGTGGAGTCGCAATGGCTTTGGCAGCAATCCCCATTATTTACACCATTTCCGAAGATGCACTTTCGGCAGTGCCAAAGACTTATACTGAAGCAAGTTTAGCATTGGGTGCCAGCAAATGGCAAACCGCTTTTTTCGTAACATTGCCGGCAGCAACTCCTGGAATTTTTGCAGCATTGCTTTTAGGTGTTGGTCGTGTTTTTGGTGAAACAATGATTGCGCTTATGGCTACAGGAAACGCAGCACTTTTATCGGCAAATCCTTTTGAAAGTGTGCGAACATTTGCTGCTACCATTGGAGCTGAAATGGCCGAAACGGTTTTTGGAGAAACTCATTACAGCGTTTTGTTTTTTATTGGCTCACTGCTTTTCATTTTTTCATTTGCATTAAATGCCGTTGCTGAATTTTATGTAAAAGGCAAATTAATCAAAAAATTCCAAGGTAAATAATTATGGAAACAACGATAAACGAAACAGAAAACCAATTTTTTTCTAACAAAAAAAAGGGTGTTGACATAAAAGGAAAACTGGTTGTTGGAATCACTCAAGTAGCGGTTTTATTGATTATTGCCATTCTTTTTATCATATTGGGAATTATTATTTATGAAGGTCGCGAGAAATTTTCTTGGGAATTCATAACCTCTTTCCCAACAGACGGAATGACTAAAGGTGGAATATTTCCAGCCTTGATTGGAACTTTTATTTTAGTGGTGGTAATGTCTATTGCAGCTGTTCCTTTCGGTACAATAACCGCAATTTATTTGACAGAATATGCAAAGGAAAACTCAAAAATTGCTGCGGCAGTTCGGTTCTCGGTTCGAACATTAGCCGTTGTGCCATCCATTATATTTGGACTTTTTGGGCTTGGTTTTTTCATCCAATTTATGGGAACAGGAATGGATAAGGCCTTTAATGGCGGCGAATTGCATTGGGGACAGCCTAATATTCTTTGGGCAAGTCTTACGATGTCATTGCTTACACTTCCCGTGATTATCGTTTCTGTTGAAGAAGCTTTAAAAACAATTCCTCGTGAATTAAGAGAAGCTAGTTTAGCATTAGGCGCAACCAAATGGCAAACTATAAAAAATGTTGTTTTTCCAGGTTCAATTTCAGGAATTATGACTGGAACAATCCTAGCCGTAAGTAGAGGTGCTGGCGAAGTTGCTCCCATTTTGTTTACAGGCGCAGCCTATTATTTAGCCACTTTGCCAAAATCCTTGAGTGATCAATTTATGAATTTGGGATATCATATTTATATTATGTCAACTCAATCATCAGATGTCGAAAAAACAATGCCAATACAATTTGCTACAACCTTAGTATTGCTAATTTTAACCTTATCATTAAACTTGGTAGCAGTAATTATTAGATCCAGAATTAGAAGAAGAGCAAAATAATTCGGAATTCTAACTAATAATTTATATTTTAGACTTAACAAAAATTACAATGAAAAACATAAAAATAGAAGTAAAAGATTTATCATTATACTACGGCGAAAAAAAGGCACTAAAAGAAATTTCATTAGAGATTCCAAGAAATAAAGTTACCGCATTAATTGGCCCTTCAGGTTGTGGAAAATCTACTTTTTTAAGATGCATCAACAGAATGAATGACCTTATTCCTGATGTGAAAATTACTGGGCAAATGCTAGTAGAAGGTATTGATATTTATGATAAAAACGTAGATGTTGTTAATATTAGAAAGAAAATCGGAATGGTTTTTCAGAAATCAAATCCGTTTCCGAAATCTATTTATGAGAACATTGCGTATGGACCAAAAATCAACGGAATTAAAGCAAAAAATGAACTAGATGAAATTGTGGAAACTTCGTTAAGACAAGCCGCTATTTGGGATGAAGTAAAAGACAGATTGGGCGATTCAGCGATGGGACTTTCTGGCGGACAACAACAGCGTTTGTGTATTGCAAGAACATTGGCGGTAAGCCCGGACATTATTCTTATGGATGAACCGGCTAGTGCTTTGGATCCAATTTCTACGTCTAAAATAGAAGAATTGGTACACGAATTAAAGGAACAATACACTATAATTATTGTAACCCATAATATGCAACAAGCTGCCAGAACCAGCGATTATACTGCGTTCTTTTATCTTGGCGAATTAATAGAAATTGGCAAAACAAATGCTATATTTACAAAACCAGAACAAAAACAAACCGAAGATTATATCACGGGTAGATTCGGATAATAAGCATATTCAAAACCTTTTATCCAATATCCAATATTTAAAATCGTATATCATATGACACACTTTGAAATAGAACTAGAAAGACTAAAAAGCGTAATTATAAAAATTGGCAATCTTGCCGAAACTCAAGTAAGCGAATCTGTAAAAGCATTACTATCTGAGCCTATTGAAGGAAAAGAAGTAAAAAAGACAGAAAATAAAATTGACAAATTAGACGTGAAAATCGATGAAATTTGTCAAAGTATTTTTGCCTTACAACAGCCTGTGGCTTCAGATTTGCGTTTTATTATGGCGTCAATGCAAATCAGTAATGAGATTGAAAGAATTGGTGATTTGGCGGTTAGCGTCATAAAAAGAGCTAAGAATATTAAAGACAAACACGACTTGATTTCTAAGTTTAATATTGCTGATTTAGCCAAACAAGTAGAAATTGTTACTGTAAAAACTAATGAATGTTTTTTGACACGAGACGAAAACACGATTACCGAAGTTTTCATTTTGAATAAAACCATTAAAAAACAAGGTGATGATGCAATTGACGATATTATTACCGAAATGAAATTGCATTCTAAAACAGTTGTTTCAGGAACCAATCTTGTAATTGTGTTGAAACATCTGGAACGTATTTCTGAGCATTGCACTAACATTGCCGAGTATGTGCATTTTATGGTAAATGCCAAAATAATCAAGCACGATAAACACGAAGATCTGAATTTGTAGGGTTAATTAGCTTCTAAAAATCTTTTACCACAGATTCGCAGATTTTAAATTTAATTTTTTAAATAATCTGTGAATCTGCGGTTGATTTTTTGCCCAAACCTTGCAACCTTTCAGTCTACTAGCCAAATCGATGTTTTTCAATTCTATAGTGATTTACTTCTCAAACACTTCGAATAATTCTGCCCAATTTAAGGAGTTGCTAAATTC
>JAEMQE010000056.1 GCA_022758945.1 Lentimicrobium sp.
ACCAAACGGAATCACGGGAACCTGGTTGCCAGCTACAATTAGTAATACAATTGGTAAAAATTATATTTTTACTCCTAACGCAGGTCAATGTTCGAGCACACAAACTTTGACGGTTGTTATAACACCTAAAACAGTAACTAATTTCGCAGCAATTCCAGCATTTTGTTCTGGAAGTACAGCACCAATTTTAGCAACAACATCTCCTAATGGCGTTTCCGGAACTTGGTCACCAGCAACAGTTAGTAATACAACGAGCGGTAGTTATCTTTTTACACCAAATCCAACGGAATGTGCAACTACTCAAACTTTGAGTGTAGTTGTAAATCCACTCATAACACCTGATTTCGTTGATATTTCTATGTGTTCAGGAACAGTTGCATCAATTTTGCCAACTACTTCACCAAACGGTATTACAGGAACTTGGTTTCCTTCGACAATAAATAATACTACTAGTGGAGCTTATGTGTTTACTCCAAATATGCCACAGTGTGCTACTACAAAAACGATTAATGTGACTGTCAATCCATCCAATACACTGGCTAGTATTAGCTGGACTGTTACGGATGCATTTACTAAAAATCAAATTGTTGCTGTTACTGCAACTGCTGCCGGAAATTATCTATATCAAATGGATAGTGGACCATTTCAAACTAGTCCAGTTTTTGAAAATGTAGCTTCCGGAATACATTCCATTACCGTTATTGATGCAAATGGCTGCAGTACTCCAATTACAGATAATAATGTTTTGGTGATTGGCTATCCTAAATATTTCACTCCAAACGGAGATACATACAATGATTATTGGAATATTTCTGCTTTAAGCGATCAATTGAATGCAAGGATTTATATATTTGACCGCTTTGGCAAATTATTGAAAGATATAAGTCCAAATGATCCAGGATGGGACGGAACTTATATTGGCCAACCAATGCCTGCTGACGATTATTGGTTTACTGTAGAATATGTTGAACAAAGTGTTGTTAAAAAATACAAATCCCATTTTTCTTTAAAAAGATAAAAAAAAATGCTCCCTAAAGTCGGGAGCATTTTTTTATAGAAGTTTTAACTCTAATCTAATGGTTAAAGTTTATATATGGACTGGCTTTTCGGCAGTAAATACAAAATACAATCCAATCAATATAAATGGAATACTAAGCCATTGTCCTGTTGAAAATAATCCCAAAGCGCTTTCAAAACCTCCTTGACTTTCTTTTACATACTCTACTATAAAACGGACTGTCCATAAAAGTACTAGAAAAATACCAAATAAATAACCCGATTTTTCCCTAGCATCAGTTTTCCAATACAAGAAAAATAAGATGGCAAATACAAAAATATAGCAAAAGGCTTCATACAATTGAGCTGGATGTTTAGCCGGAACCTGAAGCAGTAATTCAGCATATTTAGGGTCAGTGGCAATGGCATGATAAGCTTCTTTTGGAGTGGCTAATTGAGTTGCATTAACGGCATCTTTTGGAGTGAAATAGTCTCTTATAAATTTTATTCCAAAAGAAGAATCAGTTTCTTTTCCAACAATTTCTGAATTGAAAAAATTCCCTAATCTCACAAAAATAGCTCCGCTTGATACCGGAATTACTATTCTGTCTAAAATCCATAACAGCGGTTTTTTTAATATATTTTTGCTGAAGTAATACATGGCAATTATGATGGATATAGCAGCTCCATGACTTGCCAATCCTTGGTAACCCGTAAATTCAAAATTTGGAGTAAATCGGAAAGGTAAAAATATTTCTAATAAATGATTGCGATAATATTCCCAATCATAAAATAAAACGTGGCCTAATCGAGCACCAATCAATGTGGCTAAAACTATCCAAATAAATAATGAATCCAGTTTGTCTATGGGTTCGTTTTCGCGTTCGAATATGTTTTTCATAATGTACCAACCCAATCCAAAAGCAATTACAAACATCAGGCTGTAAAAACGAATTACAAAAAAGCCCAAATCAATTCCTTCTGATGGATTCCAAATTATATTTAATGCGTGTGTCATTATATTTTATATTTATTGTAAAAATACATTTTTTGTTTTGAGTTTCAATATTTTTTATCAATGGTTGTGATTACATTTCTTTGGAGGAACAGGATCATATCCGGTTTTACCCCAAGGATGGCAACTCAATATTCTTTTTATTCCTAAAAAACCACCATAAAATAAGCCGTGTTTTTGTAAAGCTTCAATCATATAACTCGAGCAAGTAGGCTCAAATCTGCAAGCTGATGGTGTAAAAGGGGAAATCGCAGTTTGATAAAACCGAACCAATAGTACAAAAGGGAATATGAGGATTTTTGATAACATAATTTAAGTAATCTGTATTCAGTCTGTGAAATTATAGTTTAGCAATATTGTTCAAATTCAAAAATATAATCTGTTGCTTCAATTCTGCAATCTGAGACCTGCAATCTGATTTACTGAACACTAAAAGTAGTTCCCTCTTTGCCATCTTTCAATTGAATTCCTAAAGCAATCAATTGATTCCTGATTTGGTCTGACATAGCGAAGTCTTTATTGGCTCTGGCTTCGTTTCGCATACTAATTAACATATTTACAACTCCTTCCAGTTTTTCGTTGTTGCTCTCAACTGATTTTTCATCTTTTAGACCTAAAACATCAAAGGTAAAAGAACAGATTGCTTGGCTAAATAGTTGTAAATCTTCAGCTGTAAGTGTGGCCGAATTATCATTTAATAAATTGATAAAACGAATGCCTTCAAACAAATTGGCAATGAGAATGGGAGTGTTAAAATCATCACTCATTGCTTCATAACAGCTTTGTATCCATTCAGAAACTGAAAAGGAGGAAGTGGTATTTGGCTGAATAGTTGCAAGCAAATTTACACCTTCTAGCAATCGATTTAATCCTTTTTCGCTTGCTAACATTGCCTCATTTGAAATATCTAAAACACTACGATAATGGGCTTGTAAGAAACAAAAACGGACTACATTTGGTTGGAATTTCTTTTCAAAAAAAGAATTTTCTCCTGAAAGCAATTCCATTGGTAAAATATAATTTCCAGTCGATTTGCTCATTCGCAAACCATTCATGGTAAGCATATTGGTGTGCATCCAAATATTTACGGGAGAAGTTCCATTACAAGCTTTCCCTTGCGCTACTTCGCATTCGTGATGTGGAAATTTTAAATCCATTCCACCTCCGTGAATATCAAATCGTTCTCCTAAATATTTGGTGCTCATGGCAGTACATTCTAAATGCCAACCAGGAAAACCTTCGCCCCAAGGGGAGTTCCAACGCATAATATGTGCTGGTGAAGCATTTTTCCACAAAGCAAAATCTTGAGGATTTTTTTTTTCGTTTTGACCGTCTAAATCACGGGTATTGGCAAATAATTCATCAATATTACGATGACTCAATTCACCATAGTTGAACCCTTTTTTGTTGTATTCGAAAACATCAAAATATACAGAACCTTGGGTTTCATAAGCAAAACCATCGGCGATAAGTTTTTGAATAAGTTCTATTTGTTCTATAATATGGCCAGTTGCCGTAGGTTCAATTGTAGGTGCTAAAAAATTAAATTTTTCTAAAACCTGATGAAAATCGACTGTATATTTTTGCACAACCTCCATTGGCTCCAATTTTTCCAGTCGAGATTGTTTTACAAAACGGTCATTTTCTACATTTCCGTCATCAGTCAAATGTCCAGCATCGGTAATGTTTCTTACGTAACGTGTTTTGTAACCCAAATGTAAAAAATACCTAAAGATTACATCAAATGACATAAAAGTTCTTACGTTTCCAAGGTGCACATTACTGTAAACTGTTGGTCCGCAAACATACATTCCTACATTTCCTTCATGGATTGGCTTGAAAATTTCTTTTTCTCCCGAAAGAGTATTGTATATTTTTAAAGTTTGGGATTTGTATAAAGGCATAAAGTTTATGATTTTCCCCACCCCATCCCACCCCAAAAGGGAGGGAGTTGAGAGGTGAATGTGTTAGTTAATAATTGTTATTTCCTTGCTCCAATCAAATATACTTGGCTCCCTTTCCTTTGGAGAGGGTCGGGGAGAGGACTAGAATTTTGTCTCTAACTTAATATATTCCAAAAGTTCTCTGCGGGTTTGCTCATTTTTAAATTTACCACCAAATTCTGAAGTTACAGTGCTGCTTTCGATGTCTTTTATTCCTCTCGAATTTACGCAAAGGTGTTTTGCATCGATAATACAAGCCACGTCTTCTGTGTCAAGAGCAATTTGAAGTTCTTGTACAATTTGCATTGTTAAACGCTCTTGAACCTGAGGTCTTTTGGAATAATAGTCAACAATTCGATTTATTTTCGAAAGTCCAACCACTCTTCCATTTGAAATGTAGGCTACGTGAGCTCTTCCAACAATTGGTAATAAATGGTGTTCGCAAGTGGAGTAAACTGTGATGTTTTTTTCAACAAGCATTTCACCATATTTGTAATTATTTTCAAAAGTGGATGCGCCTGGTTTTTTGGCAGGATTCAACCCTCCAAAAATTTCTTTCACAAACATTTTTGCTACTCGATTGGGAGTTCCTTTTAAGCTGTCATCTGTCAAATCCATTCCAAGAGTAATCAGAATGTTTTCGACATCTTTTTTTATTCTTTCAATTTTTTCATCATCAGAAATATCAAAAGCATCCTCTCTTACTGGGTTTTTTGCAGATGAACTAATATGATTGTTTCCTATTTCGTCCTGAAATTCTTCGTTGTTTATCATTAAAAGTTACAATTATTGTGTGTAATAAATAGGGGGCAAAGATAATTAATTAAAGCTAAAGAATTTCTAAAGCGTTTAATAATTAATCTAATAAATTGTAATCGATATTTAGTAAGGCTTTCCGAATTTTCCTATTTAGAATTGTACACTGGAATTGCAGCTTTTAAAATTTGTACCGCTCGAATTAAATCTTCTTTTTTCAAAACATAAGCAATTCGCACCTGATTTAATCCAACACCTGAAGTCGAATAAAACCCAGCTGCCGGCGCAACCATTACGGTTTCACCATTTAAATCATAACTTTCTAAAAGCCATTGAGCAAAATCATCGGCATTGTCAACAGGAAGTTGGGCAATACAATAAAAAGCACCTTTTGGTGTAGAAACAATTACGCCTTCAATCTTCTTTAACTCATCAATAAGAGTATTTCGGCGTTCACGGTATTCTGAAATGACTTCATCAAAATAACTTTGAGGTGTGTCAAGAGCAGCTTCGCTGGCAATTTGTTCAAATGTTGGCGGACTCAATCTTGCTTGTGCATATTTCATTGCAGTTGACATCACTTCCTTATTTTTGGAAACAATACAGCCAATTCTTGCGCCACACATACTGTAACGTTTGGAAACCGAATCAATCATAATAGCGTGTTCTTCAAGACCAGCAACATTCATAACTGAATAATGTACGTCGCCATCGTAAGTAAATTCGCGATACACTTCGTCCGAAATCAAAAATAAATCGTGTTTTTTGACCAATGCTGCCAATTGCATAATTTCATCTTTGGAATACAAATAACCCGTTGGATTTCCGGGATTACAAATAAGAATAGCTTTAGTTTTTGGAGTAATCAATTTTTCAAAAGAATCAATAGGAGGCAAAGCAAACCCTGTCTCAATGGTTGAAATTACCGGAACTACGGTAACGCCGGATGCAGTTGAAAAACCGTTATAATTAGCATAAAAAGGCTCTGGAATAATGATTTCATCTCCACTGTCCATAGTGGTTCCCATAGCAAATAACAAAGCTTCAGAACCTCCAGTGGTGATGATAATATCTTCAAAATTTACGGCTACATTATGAGTAATATAATACTGAGATAATTTTCTTCTGTAACTTTCAAAACCAGCAGAATGGCTGTATTCCAATACTTTAACATCGTTGTTTTTTACAGCATTTAAGGCGACTTCTGGTGTTTTTATATCAGGTTGACCAATGTTTAAATGATATACTTTATGTCCTTTTTTCTTTGCAATTTCCGAATAGGGAACTAATTTTCGTATAGGTGATTCAGGCATTAATTTGCCCTTGTTTGATATTTTTGGCATAGCTTCAATTATTGAATTGCAAATTTCCGATTTTTTTTTAAATTAATGTAACTAAAGGGCGTAATTATTGTCA
>JAEMQE010000034.1 GCA_022758945.1 Lentimicrobium sp.
GACCAACGTTCCATTTGGTGATAAAAATCATCCAAATAAGGATTGTCAACCACGTCTTCAAAATGTGGTTCCCATTTAAAATGTTTCGCCAATAAACGGGTTAATGTTGTTTTTCCGGCGCCTATGTTTCCTGCTACTGCTATGTGCATTATGGTATTGTGATTTTATAATTTATAATTTCCTGATTGGTAAAAATAGTCAAAATTTGGTCTTTGTAGTAGAAATTTTTAAATGATTTTTCCACATTTTCAATTGTGTAAATACTGTTCTTGCTTAAATCCTGCAGATGTAATTTTCCGTCTTTTGAAAAAACCAGAACTTGGTTAGCAATAATTTGGATTTGGTCAAAAGCAGCCACTTTTCCCAAAGTAGAGATTTTTCCAAAGACATCACAAGAATACCAATTCAATTTTTCGTCTATCCAATAAAAAACATTGAAATCTGAGGAATAGTATTTTAAATTTCCTTGAAAAGAAGGTGTAATCGATTGGTATGTATTTTTTAAATAGTCAAAAAGTCCAATTTGTTGTGATAAACTATTATAAATCCAAAGTCTGTTTTGAGAGGCAATTCCCGTTGCTGTAACTAATATTGGAATATCATTTTCAGAAAAATTAATTTTTTGAGTTTCATTCAATTGATTATCTAATGTTATAACGGTGTTGAAATTTTCGTAAAACAAAACAATTTTCAGTGGATTTTCTATTTCAACTTTTGTGATTTTACCCAAAGAAAGGTTTTTATATTGCCACAATTCATCCTTGTGTTTCTTAAAAAAAATATTGTTTTTAATATAATACAAGTTTTCTAAACCATCAAAACCAACAAAAGCATCGGCATCTATTTTCTGGGTCGAAATAAGTTGTGCTTTCAAGTTTTGTTCCTGCGAAAAAGCAGAAGCAAATGGCAATATTAGAAGCAGAAGAATTAATTTTTTACTCATATAGTTTTGAAAATCGTAATCCATCGATTTTACGGAAAGCTAAAATACAAAAAATTGAATTAAAGTGTCTCTCTTTATCGTTAATCCAAAACTAAAAAGCCTGACTAATAAATTTTAGTCAGGCTTTTATATTCTCTTTGCAAATTTTGCAGTTAAACTTTATAGTCCAAAAGCAGCTTTTACTTCATCTACAAAATCTAATTTTTCCCAAGTAAACAATTCTACAGTAACTGTTTTTTCAATTCCACCTGGAGCGTTAAAAGTTTTTGTAACTGTTTCTGGAGTTCTTCCCATGTGTCCGTAAGCAGCAGTTTCACTGTAGATTGGGTTTCTTAACTTCAAACGTTGCTCTATAAAGTAAGGACGCATATCAAAAATAGCTTCCACTTTTTTGGCAATTTCACCATCGGTCAAATTCACTTTTGAAGTTCCGTAAGTTTCAATGAAAATTCCCATTGGTTTTGCAACACCAATTGCATAAGAAACTTGAACCAAAATCTCGTCGGCAACACCTGCTGCAACCAGGTTTTTGGCGATGTGACGAGTTGCATAAGCTGCACTTCTGTCTACTTTACTTGGATCTTTTCCAGAGAAAGCACCACCACCGTGAGCACCTTTTCCGCCATAAGTATCTACAATAATTTTTCTTCCGGTTAATCCACTATCACCGTGAGGTCCTCCAATAACGAATTTTCCGGTTGGATTGATATGATACGTAATTTTATCGTTGAATAAATGAGCGTATTGTGGATTGCTTTTGATGATTCTTGGAATTAAAATCCCAACTAAATCACTTTTGATTTTTGCCAACATTTCAGCTTCTTCATCAAAATCGTCGTGTTGTGTCGAAATTACAATCGCATCAATACGTGATGGTTTGTTATTGTCGTCATATTCTAGAGTCACTTGTGATTTTGCATCAGGACGCAAATAGTTGATTTCGTTGTTTTCACGACGAATAACAGCTAATTCCTGCAATAATTTATGAGATAAATCCAAAGCCAAAGGCATAAAATTATCCGTTTCATTCGTTGCGTAACCAAACATCATTCCTTGGTCACCAGCTCCTTGTTCTTCTTTACTCGCTCTGTCAACACCTTGATTAATGTCGGCAGATTGTTCGTGAATGGCAGAAAGAACACCACAAGAATTGGCTTCAAACATATATTCGCTTTTCGTGTAACCAATTTTTCTAATAACTTCTCTTGCAATAGTTTGAACGTCTAAGTAGGTTTCGGACTTAACTTCGCCCGCTAAGACTACTAATCCTGTTGTTACTAAAGTTTCACAAGCTACTTTCGACTCAGGGTCAAAAGCTAAGAAATTATCAATTAATGCGTCTGAAATTTGATCAGCTACTTTGTCTGGATGTCCTTCACTCACTGATTCTGACGTAAATAAATAAGCCATAATAATATAATTTTTTAAATTAAGCGAGAAAAATTGAATTGCTGGGAAATGCTAAAGGAGAGTTTCTGCTTTAGCATTTTTTTAACGAGGTTGCAATCAGTTCAAATTTTTCCTCTAATATTTCGAGTGCAAATGTATGAAACCAAATTGAATTCCAAATTATTCTTAACTTTTTTTTGACGTAAAAATTAAAAAATTCATTTTCAGTAATATGTTGATTGTTTAAAGATTTGGTAACTTATGTATATTTTTTTAAAATTTATTTGGATTTCTAAATAAAAGTTTAGACATTTGTCAAACAAAAGAAAGAAAATGAAATTTAATGTTTGCAATATTTTTAAATCGATGCAGGAAAAATCCTGTGGGTTGCGTATTGCTTAAATTTTAAGTCAAAATTATATAGCTAAAGCCTCCCACAAAACGGGAGGCTTTTTTTTTGAAGTACATTAATCACAAATTATAAATACAATGAACAACTTAAACCAAAAACAAATGAGCTTCTGCAATGTAAAATCGATGATTTGTGCAAAATCCATGATGTTTTTTGATGTCTGTTGATTCCGAAAGTATAAGTTAAGATAAAACTTAAAACCCTTTTGGATATGTCTCTAAAAGGGTTTTTTGTTTTTTAAGTCTAAAAGCACAAGAATATTTCAAAATAAAATACAAATAAATCTAAAATCTAAAATCACAAATCTAAAATAATAAATTATGAGTACTCCAAAATTCGCAACAAACGCATTACACGCAGGACATGACGTTACTAAAACAGCAGGAACCAGAGCGGTGCCTATTTACCAAACCAGTTCTTATGTATTTAATAATTCGGATCACGCGGCCAATTTATTTGGACTTGCCGAAGCGGGATTTATATACACTAGATTAAATAATCCAACCAACGATATTCTAGAACAACGATTAGCCGCTCTCGAAGGCGGAATTGCTGCAGTAGTTACCGCATCAGGAACGGCTGCCATTGCCACTTCATTATTGGTTTTGCTAAAAACCGGCGATCATATTGTAGCTTCCAACAGTTTATACGGTGGAACATACAATTTATTGAGCGCCACTTTGCCAAGATTAGGAATCACAACCACGTTTGTAGATCCATCTGATGCCAGCAATTTTACCAAAGCAGCGAATGAAAATACCAAAGTGTTCTTTGCAGAAAGTTTAGGAAATCCAAAATTAGACGTCTTGGATTTGAAAGCCATTTCGGCTGAAGCCAAAGCTTTTAAAGTTCCTTTTATAGTTGATAATACGGTCGCTTCGCCTTATTTGTTAAACCCAATCGAGCACGGTGCGAATATTGTAATTCATTCTTTGACCAAATATATTGCAGGAAACGGAACGTCGCTTGGAGGTGCAGTTATTGATGCTGGAACATTCGATTGGAGCAGCGGAAAATTTCCTGAATTTACCGAACCCTCGGCCAGCTATCACGGATTAATTTATCACGAAGCTTTAGGAAATGCCGCTTTTATTGCTAAGGTCAGAATAGAAGGTTTACGGGATTTTGGTGCAGCTTTGAGTCCGTTTAATGCTTTTCAGATTATTCAAGGATTAGAAACTTTGCCAGTTCGCGTCAAGAAGCACAGCGAAAATGGATTGGAATTAGCAAAATGGTTAGAAAGCCAAGACGAAGTAGCTTGGGTCAATTATCCGGGTCTAAAGTCCAGTAAATATTACGATTTGGCAACACAGTATTTACCTAAAGGACAAAACGGATTGCTAACTTTCGGCCTTAAAGGAGGCTTTGAAGCAGCCAAAAAAGTAGCCGATGAAACCAAGTTATTTTCGCTTTTGGCCAATATTGGAGACACAAAATCTTTGATTATTCATCCAGCGAGCACAACACATCAGCAGTTGTCAGATGCAGAGCAGGTCGCAACAGGAGTTACCAAGGATTTAATAAGACTCTCGGTCGGACTGGAAGATATCGATGATTTGAAGGCCGATTTAAAAGCCGTTTTCGAAAATTTAAAAGTATAAAAAGTAACATATTTGAACTTGGGGAAACTGAATTCAATATGTTTTAAAAAAAGTATAACATCAAAAAGAAATAGTATGAAAACTCTAAAATATATTTTAAAAACAATTCCTTTTCTTAAAAGTTTGAATAGAAAAACAATTGCAAATACTGCCAATTCAGACGATTTTGAATTCACACATACCAAATTTGGAGTGAATTTAAAACAAACTTCTGCTACAGGCAAAGTTCAAAATTCTTTGTTTCATCAAATGTATTCTGAAGAAAACGAAACGCTTTTTATCTGATGAAAATTAGAATAAAAAGTGAATTTAAAACTAGCAACGGGCGAGTCTTGAAATAGGGGCTGCCCGATGCTGTTTTTAATTTTAATAAAAAACCAAGCAACCTAAAATTTGGTTGTTTAAAAAATTAGTAGTTAATTTGTGCCTTTAAGTTCACAAACGTATTGAAATGTTATAAAGAAAGCTCGAGGGAATAGACCCGATGAAAGCTTAGCAACCCTTTGAAAAACAAGAAGGTGCTACATTCTATCACGCCTTGCGTGAAAAGATAACAACAAGAAATCTCTAGCGTACTTCTAGTTTTCTTTCTAATATTTCCAGACACAAATCAAAAAATTATAAAAGATTTGAAAATTGGAAAATAAACCAACAACAATTAAATTACAAAATTTCACCACCGAAAGTGGCGTACTTATTCCTTCCATAAACTTAAGTTATCAAGTTTTTGGTCAGGTTTTGAATACAGCACCAATCGTTTTGGTAAATCACGCCTTGACTGGAAACTCGCAAGTGGTGGGTTCAACTGGTTGGTGGAATAATCTTATTGGCGACAAAAAAACTATCGACACCAATAAATACACGATTTTAGCTTTCAACGTGCCAGGAAATGGTTTCGATAAAACCTATATCGAAAATTACTTAGATTTCACGGCTCGTGATGTTGCTAGACTTTTCTTGGAAGGCATTCGATTTCTGAAAGTAAAAGAATTATTCGCCCTTATTGGAGGTTCTGTAGGTGGCGGAATTGCTTGGGAAATGGTCGCTTTGGAACCAAAATTAACTCATAATTTTTTCCCGATTGCTTCCGATTGGAAATCGACAGATTGGTTGATAGCCAATTGTTATTTGCAAGAAAAAATTCTTTGCAATTCGTCAAAACCTATCGAAGACGCTCGAATTCACGCGATGTTGTGTTACAGAACGCCGGAATCTTTTAAAGAAAAATTCCAACGAAATTCCACCGATTCATTCGATTCATTTCAAGTGGAAAGTTGGCTGAATCATCACGGAGAAAAGTTGCAAAAAAGGTTTCAGCTTTCGGCGTACAAAATGATGAATCAATTGCTGAAAACTATTGATATTACTCGTGGAAGAACGACTTTCGAGAATATTATTTCCGAAGTGGATGCCAATATTTATATCATCGGAATTAATTCGGATTTGTTTTTTACTGCCAATGAAAACAAGGAAACCTACCAAGAAATAAAAAAATTCAAGCAAAATGTCTTCTACAGCGAAATTGATTCGCAACACGGGCACGACGCTTTTTTAATGGAATACGAACAATTGAACAATTTACTGGATGTTGTTTTTGCAACTAAAAAAAATAAAATGAAAATATTAAAATTTGGCGGAAAATCATTAGCCAACGGAGAAGGAATCAACAAGGTTTTAGATATTATTATCGATAAAAAAAGCAAAGGCGAAAACATTGCCGTTGT
>JAEMQE010000133.1 GCA_022758945.1 Lentimicrobium sp.
CAATTGTTTCAATTTCAGAACCTGTAGTTTTAGAAATATGCTGTTCATTTTTTGGTAAATCACGTTTGTCATCAACATAAAGTGAAATTAATACAACCTCATTTTTCAAAATCGATAAAACGCGTTCGTCAGACCAAACGTTATTTTCCATTTTTCTACAATTCACACAGGCAAAGCCAGTAAAATCAAGCATTACAGGTTTATTTACAGTTTTGGCATAAGCCATACCCTTTTCATATTCATTAAAAACCACTATTTGATGAGGCCCTAATTTAGCTCCATCTGGTAAAACGGCAGTCGAAGAATTATTTCCCGAACTTCCAAATCCGAGTGGACTTTCACTATATTCCATTGGAGGCGGAAAAGCATTTATCAACTTTAAAGGTGCTCCCCAAAGTCCTGGAATCATATAAATGGTAAAGGTCAAAACGACTAATCCAAGCGATAATCTCCCAACAGAAATATGAGCCATTGGACTATCATGTGGCAAAGTAATTTTTCCAAACAAATAAAATGCTAATGTTCCAAAAACAGCAATCCAAATGGCTAAGAAAACTTCTCTTTCTAAAAAATGCAATTGCAAAACTAAATCCGCATTTGATAAAAACTTGAAAGCTAAAGCTAGTTCTAAAAATCCTAAAACTACTTTTACGGTATTGAGCCATCCACCTGATTTTGGCAAAGAATGCAACCAACCCGGAAACATTGCAAAAAGCATAAATGGCAAGGCCAAAGCTGAGGAAAATCCTAACATTCCTATAATTGGTGCAATTCCACCTTTGGAAGCTGCTTGAACCAAAAGTGTTCCCACAATAGGTCCAGTACAAGAAAATGAAACTATAGCTAATGCCAAAGCCATAAATAATATTCCTATAATTCCGCCTCTATCTGCCTTACTATCTACTTTATTTGCCCAAGAATTTGGCAACATAATTTCGAAAGCTCCCAAAAATGAAGTTGCAAAAACTACCAATAAAATGAAGAATATAATATTAAACCATACATTGGTAGACAAAGCATTCAATGCATCGGCACCAAAAATCCAAGTCACTAACAATCCCAATATTACATAAATTAATATAATTGAAATGGCATAAATTATGGCATTTCGAATTCCAGCTGCTCTATTTCTACTTTGTTTGGTAAAAAAACTTACCGTCATTGGAATCATCGGGAAGACGCAAGGCGTTAGCAATGCGGCAAACCCAGAGAAAAAAGCAATGAAAAATATGGACCATAATCCTTTTTGTTTTTCCGGCTTCGAAGGAACATTTTGCGCTTTAGATACAGTTGTAACTGCATCCTTAGTATCTGATGGTTTTAAAGTTGCAGCACTAATTGTAGCAGTATCAATTTTAATAGTTTCCGTTTTTGTCTTCGAAACTGATGGAATTACAAAACTAAATTTCTTCTCTAAATTGATACAAGATTCTTTACAAACCTGATAGTTTAAGGCAACTTCAATTTTTGAAATCTTTGGGTTTGTTAAAGTAATCTCTTGCTGAATCTGGGCATTTTTAACAAAAAAAGTTTCGTTAACTCCAAAAACATCATTGAAAGCAGTAGTGGTTTTTCCTTCTTTGGCTTTGCCAACCAAGTTAAAGTTTCCTTTTTGGTTTTTGAAAATCACTTCTAATGGCAATGGTCCGCCGTCAGGAGTGAATTGAGAATACATATGCCAGTCATTTTCTATGACTCCGTTAAAGGTAAGCAGATAGTTGTTTTCTGATTTCTTTTCGATTTTAGTGGTCCATTTTACCGGATCAAGAATTTGCGAATTTCCATTGGCGAAAGCCAAAAAAGCAACTAATAAAAAAATAATTTTCTTCATTATTCCAATCGTATTTTAAGTATATTTTTTGTAGTTTTTCTTATTTTAAAATTCTCATCCTGCCTGATTCCGACAATCCAAACAATTTGGTTATCAGAACATAAAAGCCACATATTTTCTTTTTCTAATAAAGACAACTTTTCGTCTTTAAAAAATTTGCTCACTTTTTTAGATTTTCCTTCCATCCCAAAAGGTTGAAAAACATCGCCTTCTTTCCAACGACGCAAAACCAAAGGATACCATAACTTATCTTCGTCGACAAATATAGTTGTATTTGATTCTTTGGAAATGTCATTTACTTTACAAAACGAAAGATTTAAGGGAACTTTAACTTCTTTTTGGTTTTTACTTATAAAATATTCTTCACTTTCATCCACAAAATTGATTGGACTCAAAATTAGAAAATCTCTGTTTTTCAACAATCGAAATTCATTTGAAAATACTTGCTTTCCAGATTGACTTTCTACTAAATCATAAATATCATCCCAAGCCGAAAACCCAAATTCTTTGAGCCATTGATACAAATAGGATTTATAATTAGGTAATTTTTTTAATTGGTTCAGATCAAAATGAATATGCTTCGCCAGTTCTTCCCGACGGTTGTCGGTTCTCGGGTCCTCACCATTTTCCTCTGCTACTTGCTGATAAATCATAATCGACGCATCTTCGGCCATCGTTTTAGACTCTTGCAAATATTTTTGTGTTTTTTGAAAGGAGGAAAGAAAATCAGAATTTAATTCCTTCAATATTGGAACCAAATTATGTCTGATTTTATTTCGTAAATATTTATCCAATGCATTGCTGCTATCTTCTCTCCACTCAATATTATTTTCCTTGGCATAATATTCAATTTCCTGACGAGAAAAAATCAAAAGTGGTCGAATTACTATATCGTTTTGAGCCGGAATTCCAGTCAAACCATCTAGTCCTGTTCCTCGAACAAAATTGATTAGAAAGGTTTCTAAATTGTCATCAGCGTGATGTGCTGTAAGAATATAATCGAAATTTTCAGTATCTGAAAGCTCATAAAACCAGCTGTATCGCAACTCACGAGCGGCAACTTGAGTGGAAAGTTTATAATCCTCAGCAAAGGCCTCGGTGTCAAATTGAGTTACAAAGGATTCAATCTTATTAACTTCGGAATAATTTTGAACAAAAACCTGGTCTTCAAAACTTTCCACTCCACGAAGTTGAAAATTGCAATGAGCAATGGCAATAGAATAGTTTAATTTGTGAAATAGATCGACCATCACCATACTATCTAAACCACCACTAGTAGCCAAAAGGAGTTTTTTTCCATTTAAAAAAGGGAAGTTTTGATTAATATGGCTTAAGAATTTCTGTTGCATATTCAAATTTAGTCAATTGATTTGAATTTAACTCAATACATCGTGCATTGCTTTTGCTTTGAGCAAACATTCTTCATATTCTTTTTCCGGAATAGATTGAGACGTTATGGCACTTCCTACGGAAAACGATACATACTCATTTTCCTGATTATACAAAATACTTCTGATTACAACATTAAAATCAAAGTCACCAATTGGAGTAAAATAACCAACGGCTCCACTATACAATCCTCTTTTTGTTTCTTCCAATTCTTCGATGATTTTCATTACCGAAACCTTAGGAGTTCCAGTCATACTTCCCATCGGAAAAGTTGTTTTAATAACTTCAATAACAGAATAATGACTGTCTAATTTTGAGGTAATCGTCGAAATCATTTGGTGCACTTGTTCGAACGAATATATGCTGCATAATTCTTCAACTTTTACTGATCCTTTTTGGGCTGTTCGGGACAAATCATTGCGAACCAAATCGGTAACCATAATATTTTCAGCTCGTTCTTTTGGATCTAAAGCCAATTCATTTTTAGACTTTTCATCTTCTATTGGATTCAGAAAACGCTTTGCTGTTCCTTTTATGGGTTGCGAAATCAGTAAATCTCCTTCCTTTTTTATATAACGTTCAGGCGAAGCTGAAAGTAAAAATTGGGTATTATTTTTTAAAAAAACTGCCTGTGGAGATTTTGAAATTTTGTTCAGTTTCAAAAATTTTTCCAATGGATTTATAACAGCATTTTCAGCAAAAAATTCCATACAAAAATTAGCTTCATAAATATCTCCACGATGGATATGTTCAAGAATTTTTGATATTTTTTTGAAATAATTTTCTTTTGAAATTCGCTGTTGCACCTCGACTGCGCTCGGTGTGACAAACTGCATTCTGCAATCTGCATTCTGCAATCTGATTTCTTCAAAATCTGCTTCTATTTCATCATCGCACAAATTGAGATATTGAATTTCGAGTTGGTTTCCTTTCAACAAAAATATTTTTTTGGGTTGGAAGAAAAACAAATCCGGAAAATTCAATCCATCAAAATTATTAGAATGCAAAACCTCAATGTCGTTTTTTAAATCATACGATAAATAGCCAAAAAGCCAGTCTTTAGTTGCTTGTTGATATTGTTTTAAGTCTTCAAATGCGTTGTGGTAATCGGTTTTTATTGCCGTAAAAGCATCCACGGCCAGAATGCAATCATAACTGGAATACTGCTGTGGATAATCATTGCTATCCATAAAAACAACTTCTCGAAATTTTTGCGACCAAGTCAAAACTTGCTGCTTGAAAAGGATTGAATTCTCTATATATTTAATAATGGAAGTTCTCAATGAAATTGGATGATTTTAAAAATTCAAAATTACAATAATTTTGCTTGGTATTAAAAAAGAAAACCCGCTCAAAGAACAGGTTTTACTTCTTAAATAAGTGAGATTTTTTATTACACGTGCAACGCTCTATTATCTGTTGCAGCCAAAGCCGCTTCTTTTATGGCTTCTGCAAATGTTGGATGTGCGTGACTCATTCTCGAAATATCTTCAGCAGAGGCTTTGAATTCCATTGCAGTTACTGCTTCGGCAATCAAATCGGCGCAACGAGCACCAATCATATGAACACCCAAAACTTCATCCGTTTTTGCATCAGCAAGGATTTTTACGAAACCGTCTAAATCTCCTCCAGCTCTCGCTCTTCCCAATGCTTTAAACGGAAAACTTCCTGATTTGAATTCCACTCCGGAAGCTTTTAACTGCTCTTCGGTTTGTCCAACAGCAGCAACTTCTGGCCAAGTATAAACAACTCCAGGAATTAAATTATAATTGATATGTGGTTTTTGTCCTGCTAAGATTTCGGCAACCATTGCTCCTTCTTCTTCGGCTTTATGTGCCAACATTGCTCCACGAACTACATCACCAATAGCGTAAATATTCGGAATATTGGTTTGTAAATGATCGTTAACTTCGACCATTCCTCTATCAGATATTTTAACTCCAGCTTTATCGGCATTCAAACCATCCGTATAAGGACGACGACCCACAGAAACTAAAGAATAGTCACCTTCCAATGTAATGGTTTCCCCTTTTGCATTTTCGGCTTGAACCGTAACGATATCACCTTTTCTTTCTACTGATTTCACTTTGTGAGAAACGTAGAATTTCATTCCTTGTTTTTTCAAGACTTTGGTCAATTCTTTAGACAATGAAGCATCCATTCCTGGAATAATTCGGTCCATAAATTCCACTACAGAAACTTGCGCTCCTAATCGCAAATACACTTGTCCCAATTCGATTCCGATAACGCCACCACCAATGATAACAAGGTGTTTTGGTACTTCTTTCAATTTCAACGCTTCGGTTGAAGTGATGATTCTTTCCTTATCGATTTTGATAAATGGCAACGAAGAAGGTTTAGAACCTGTTGCAATAATGATATTTTTGGCTTCAACAGTTTCTGAAGTTCCATCCACTTTGGCAACAGCCACATGAGTTGCATCTACAAACGAACCCAAACCTTCAAGAACCGTGATTTTATTTTTGTCCATCAAAAATTTCACACCACCAGATGTTTGGTCAACAACGGCTTGTTTGCGAGCAATCATTTTCTCTAAATTCACTTTCACTTCGCCAGAAACTTCGATTCCGTGTTCGGCAAAATGGGCAATTTCACTGTAATGATGAGAAGACGACAACAATGCTTTTGATGGAATACAGCCTACATTTAAGCAAGTTCCTCCTAGTGTAGAATATTTTTCGATAATTGCAGTTTTGAAACCTAGTTGTGCGCAACGAATAGCCGAAACATATCCGCCGGGGCCAGAACCTATAATGACTACGT
>JAEMQE010000138.1 GCA_022758945.1 Lentimicrobium sp.
TGCGGCTGGCATAATAGAATCAAAATTGGGTTTTGCATAGAAATAAACGGAACCTGTCACAAAATGTTTGATGCTGTCTGTAGCATAAAATTGGGAATTTGTAGCTGCATTGCCATCGACTTGATAGAACATTCCATATACTTTTTTGGAAGAATTCAAATAAGGTTGTTCCAAGATGTCATCTGCTTTTATAACGTGTTCGTAGGTTAATTTCTGAGCATCTTTCAACAGCAAATTAATGTTGTTGTTTACGGGTTTGTAGGTCAAATAAATCGTGGCTTTCATTTTTGGATACGAAATGGTAAACCCGCAATCCTTATCCCCTTTGATCACTGCTTCGGAATTCATTTCGAAAGTAAAAGGGCATTTGCTTTCGAAATTGGCATATTTAGCTTCCGGATAATCCAATCGTAAATAGCTAGACGGTTTTGGCAAAACAGTGTCTTTACAACTAAAAACAGAAAATAATACTATTAAAAATACTGCAATTGCAATTTGTCTTTTCGGCATTTTGTCTTTATTCAATGGTCACTTTTATTTGTTTTACACGTTTTTTATCTACTGTTTCAATAGTAAATAAGCAATTTTCGAATGCAATTTTTTGATCTTTTTTTGGAAAATTTCCTAAAACTTCAAGAATAAATCCTGCCAATGTTTCGGCTTCACCTTTTTTTATTTCGAATAAATCTTCATCAACATCAACAACTCTATAAAAATCCTTAAGGTTTATTTTTCCTTCAAAAAGATAATTTTTATCGTCGATTTTAGAATAACTCACATTATCTCCATCAAATTCATCGCTGATATCGCCCACGATTTCTTCGATAATATCTTCTAAGGAAACCAAGCCCGAAGTTCCTCCATATTCATCGACCACTATGGCCAAATGACTTTTCATACTTTGAAAATCCTTGAGCAAATTGTCGATTTTTTTATTTTCAGGAACAAAAAATGGTTCTCTCAGCAATGTTTTCCAATCGAATTCTTCTTTATCAATGTGCGGAAGCAAATCTTTTACAAACAAAACGCCTTCTATCTGGTCTATATTGTCCCGATACACCGGAATTCTGGAAAAACCTTTGTCAATTATTTTAGAATAAATAGAAGCAAAAGATTCATCAATTTCCAAAGCAAAAATATCCATCCTCGGACTCATTACTTGCTTCGTATCGGTGTTTCCAAAAGTTACGATTCCTTCCAATATTTTTTGCTCTTCGGTCGAAGTTTCATCTGTATCAGTAAGTTCAAGTGCTTGTGATAGTTGATCAACAGAGAAATTTGTTTTTTGTTTTCCTAATTTATTATGCAAATAAATAGTGACTTTCCGCATTGGCAAACTTATTGGCGAAAGTAATTTATCAAGTCCGGCAACAGGATAAGCAATTAACTTGGCAAACTTAATATTGTTTCTGCTAGCATACACTTTTGGCAAAACCTCGCCAAAAAGCAAGATTAAAAAGGTGACAACAATTACTTCTAAAATAAATTTTAAAATGGGTGAGTTAATCGCTGAAAACAAGTTGTGACCCACATAGGAGAACAAAATTACCACTCCAATATTGATAAAATTGTTGGCGACAAGAAGTGTGGCCAGTAATTTTTTGGGTTTTTCTAAAAGTTCTGAAATTATTTTCCCTTTAGTTGGATTTTCTTGTAAGGTATCATCAATATCTTTTTGTGACAAGGAAAATAGCGCTACTTCGGCACCAGAAACTAATGCAGAACAAAAAAGCAACGCAAATATTGCGATAAAACCAAATACTAAGTTAGTATCTAGCGTATATTGAAGAAATAAACTGGGCTCCGGGTCCAAATTATAAGAGATTAGTTAAACAATCAAAACGGTAAGTCATTTACTGGCAAACCGTTATTTTCTGCGCCAAAGTTAGTGTTTTTTGTGGTTTCGGTAGATTTATTCTCCTTGGATCCGTCAATTTCCTTTTTAGTTGTAAGAAAAGTAAAATCTATTGCTTGAATTTCGGTGATGTATTTAGTAGAACCATCTTCCGCTTGCCATTGACGCGATTTAATGCGCCCTTCAATATAAACTTTGTCGCCTTTAGACAAATATTTTTCGCATAATTCGGCCGCTTTATTTCTCACAACAATATTATGCCACTCGGTAGAAGTGATTTTTTCGCCCGTTTCCTTATTAATATAGGTCTCGTTTGTCGCCAAGGGAAATTTTCCAATACAAGAATCACTTTTGAAATAGTGCATTTTCACATCGTCGCCCAAATGGCCAATTAACATCACTTTATTTAAGGTCGAATTCATATTCTGTATTTTCTATTTTCAAATGTAGTAAATTTTGAGTTAGCTCAAAAAATCCTTTTCAATAAAATTATGAATCACAATGGGGAAAGGAAATGTTTTCAAAGTTTCAGAACTTATTCCATTTTCGATAGTTCCTTTTACTTTAACTTTCCAAAACTTGATGTGCAAATGTTGATGCGACAATTTATGAATGATGCTTTCCGGATTGATTTCTAATATACTGACTATTTTATTTTCGATAAAATAATCTGATTGTATTTGTTCTGCTATACAATCAAAATCTTCTGTCTTCTCGGTTTCAATCAAGGGAAATTCATAAAGATTGTGCCAAATTCCTTTCGCCGTTCGTTTTTGAATTAGGGTGTTTTCATTATCATCCGAAACCACCAAATAATTAAAGTATCGATTTCTGACCTTCAACTTCTTTGATTTTACGGGCAATTGATCTACTTTCTTTTTTTGCAAAGCGGCACAACTGCTGTTGAAAATGCAAATGCCACAATTTGGATTTTTTGGAACGCATTGCAAAGCGCCAAATTCCATAATGCCTTGGTTGAACAGAGCAGGGTTGTCTTTTGGCATCAATTCGAATGCCAAAGCAGCAAATTCCTTTTTGGCAGAAGCCGAAGCAATATCGGTTTCTACATCAAAATAGCGCGACAAAACCCGGAAAACATTTCCATCGACAACTGGAACGACTTCATTATAGGAGAAAGAAGCGATTGCTGCAGCGGTATATTCGCCAACACCTTTTAATTTTAACAAGTCAATATAGTTATCCGGAAATTTTCCTGATAATTCTGTGGCGACAAACTGTGCAGTTTTATGCAAATTTCGAGCACGAGAATAATAGCCCAATCCTTGCCAAAGTTTCAGAACCTGTTCTTCGTTGGCTGCAGCCAAATCAAAAACAGTTGGAAAAGCGTTTGTAAAAGACAGGAAATACGGCGTTCCTTGAGCCACTCGCGTTTGCTGAAGCATAATTTCGGAGAGCCAAATTAGATACGGATTATCAGTTTTTCGCCACGGCAAATCCCGCTTATTTTCTAAATACCACCTTGTCAACGCTTTGGAAAAATTCATCATAAATTATTAGTTGACAAAAGTAAAAGTTTATGTGATTAAAATTTAATGAATTAGCTTGAATAATTGTTTTTTTAATTCATATATTTGCAACCTCAAAAATTATTACACCATTTATAAATTACGAATAAAAATGACAAAAGCAGATATCGTAGCAAAAATCTCAGAGAGATTAGGTCTAGAAAAGGGAGATGTTCAGGCAACAGTTGAGACCTTTATGACAGAAGTAAAAAATTCATTAGAAACTGGAGACAATGTTTATTTAAGAGGTTTCGGAAGCTTTATTGTGAAAACAAGAGCTGAAAAAACAGGAAGAAATATTTCAAAAAATACCACGATCAAAATTCCTGCTCACAATATTCCAGCATTCAAACCTGCAAAAGTGTTTGTTGAAGGAGTAAAGACAAATAACGAAGCAAAATAAAAATATTTATTAATCACAAAATCACCAGATTATGCCAAGTGGTAAAAAAAGGAAGAGACATAAGGTAGCAACGCACAAACGCAAAAAAAGAGCGAGAGCTAACCGTCACAAAAAGAAAAAGTAGTTTTAAACTACTTTTTTCTTTTTAACGTTCATTGAAATTGAGATTTAAGATTGTAGATTACCGATTTAAGATTGCAGATTTAAAAAATCTGAAATCAAGAATCAAAATTCAGAAATCTAAAATCTCCCCGGGTTCAATACCTGTTAAAATTATTGTTTAATCCATCTGTAAATAAGATTTCAGATTTCAGATTTCAGATTTCAGATTTTAAAAAAATCTAATTTCTTTCTTCTGTTCTCTTTTTTCTAAAAATACAGATAAAAATTTACAGAGTGAATAAAGAATTAATCATCAGATCAAGTTCCGAAGCCGTAGATTTTGCCTTATTAAAAGATGGAAAACTAATTGAATTACACAAAGAACAAGAAACAAGCAACTTCCAGGTTGGTGATATTTTTATTGCCAAAATCAGGAAACCTGTTGCGGGACTGAATGCTGCTTTTGTAAATGTAGGCTACGAAAAAGACGCTTTTTTACATTATCACGATTTGGGTCCTAATCTTGCTTCCCAACTGAAATTCATAAAACTTGTAAGCGCAGGTAAAATAAAAGATTTCTCCCTAAAAAACTTTCAGTTTGAAAAAGAGATAGACAAAAACGGATCGATAATAGATATTATCAATTCTAATCAGTCTATTTTAGTACAAGTCGTCAAAGAACCAATATCTACAAAAGGACCAAGAATTAGCGCAGAGCTTTCACTTGCCGGAAGATTTATTGTTTTAGTTCCCTTTTCTGACCGTGTTTCTATTTCACAAAAAATAGAAGACAAGAAAGAAAAGGATCGTTTGAAAAAACTTGTACAATCCATCAAACCAAAAGGATTTGGTGTTATTGTTCGCACAGTAGCCGAAGGCAAAAGCACAGTAGAATTAGAAAAAGATTTGCAGAACCTGCTAGGCAGATGGACTGCAATGTGTAAAAAATTACCGACCGCTCATCATCCGTCCAAGGTATTAGGAGAGCTCAATAGAGCTTCATCAATATTAAGAGACGTCTTCAACGATACCTTTAGTGGCATCCAAATAGATGATGAAGAGTTGTATAACCAAACCAAGGACTATTTACAAGAAATAGCCCCTTCGAAAACATCGATTGTTAAGTTTTATCAATCAAAAGACACTCCAATTTTCGAGAAATACAATATAGAGAGACAAATCAAAACCTCCTTTGGAAGAACAGTTTCCATGAGTAAAGGTGCTTATCTTATTATCGAACACACTGAAGCTTTACATGTCATCGACGTGAATAGCGGAAACCGTTCTAATAAAGCATCAAACCAAGAAGATACTGCAATGGAAGTTAATATGATTGCTGCCGCTGAAATCGCAAGACAATTACGTCTTCGTGATATGGGCGGAATAATCGTAATTGATTTTATCGATATGGGAAATCCAGAAAATCGCAAAGTGTTGTTCGACTTCCTCAGGGAAGAAATGGACGATGATAAAGCCAAGCACAAAATCTTACCGCCGAGTAAGTTTGGATTAGTCCAAATTACCAGACAAAGAGTAAGACCGGAAGTCAACATTAAAACCAGAGAAGAAGATCCAAACAATATTGAAGGCGAAATTGAAGCGCCAATTCAAATCATTGACAAAATCTCCTTAGATCTGGAAACTATATTAAAAACGAGCTCAGATGTTGTACTTAACGTACATCCATTTGTGGCCGCATACCTTACCAAAGGTTTTCCATCAATACGTTCAAAATGGTTTTTTGAACATAAAAAATGGGTGAAAATCATACCACGTGACGCTTACACGTATCTAGAATATCATTTCTACGACAAAAAGAAGAATGTTATAATAGAATAAAATCAAAAACCGTCTCGTTTTTATTAACGAGACGGTTTTTTTATGTCTAATTGCGAGATTTTTCGAAGCAATCTGGAGCTATTTCCAGCTATTCACTGCAATCTTTATTGTTTTAAAGAAAAACAATAAAGGATTTCCGTTGCTATCTGGGCTAGAATATTTGCTCAAAAAACATCTAAAATGTTCATTCTTTTGTGTAAAATTAATTCCGTTTATATACAGGGCAAACTCATACTTTAAGACTTAAAACTTTCAGTAAGTAG
>JAEMQE010000295.1:0-1786 GCA_022758945.1 Lentimicrobium sp.
ATTTATTTCATTTTTAAACTGCTTTTTTTCTGCCTGCAATCTGAAATCTGACATCTGTTAAACTAATCCCTTTTTGGACTGTTTTTCTTTTCTCTTTTTTCCTCTTTCTTCTCCTTAGCGGTTTTAAGAGGCTCTTTTTTTACGTTTTTCTTTGCGTCTTGACTTTTTGACATTTTATGTATTTTTAAAGGTTATTTTTCGAATTTTAAACGAGTAAATATAAAAAATATTTTTCATAAGAAAAAGGTTTCAGGCATTTTTCATACTTGAAATTATTTCAAGAAATCGCCATCGATGATTAGCGAAGTTAAGCCTTTGATAAATAATTAGTTTGCAAATTGAAAACTTTTAATTACATTTGCTTATGAATATCCTTGTAAAGAAAACGATTTTATTTTATATCAAAAAATATCCAATGGCTGAAACGCCATTATTGATTTGGTATAATGAGTTTTCAAAATTAGAATTCAGCAATTTTAATGAACTCAAAAAAGTATATGGAAACGCAAGTATCATCAATCATAATAGAGTTGTTTTTAATATAAAAGGCAATGATTTTCGATTGGTGGTTTCAATCAATTTTTTGCAAACGGCTTGCTATGTAATTTGGTTTGGAACACACGCAGGGTATGACAAGATTAATGTGGAAACTGTTGCTTTTGATACGACAATCTTAACCTATAAAAAATAGAATTATGAACTGGAAAGTATTAAAAACCGAAGAAGATTACAACAACGCTTCAATGCGATTGATGGAAATATTCCACGCAGAATCGAACACGCCAGAAGGTGATGAGCTAGATTTACTACTGGTTTTGGTAAAAGATTATGATGAAAAAAATTATGAATTACCAGCGCTTGATGCATTGGAAGTTATAAAATATAAAATGCAAGAAATGGGATTGAAAGCCAAAGATCTTGAGCCAATAATTGGAAGTAAAGGACACGTTTCTGCAATTCTTTCTGGAAAACGGGAGATAACCTTAAAAATGGCGCAAAGACTGAAGGATTATTTTAGAATTCCAGCTGAAGTTTTTCTGCACAGCGCTTAAAAATTTTTGGTTTATTGGTTTCAGCTTTGTGTTCCGTTTTTTCTATTTCAGTTTATGAAATTCATCTATTTCCCCTCTTTCAACCTAACCCAAAATACAAAATAAAACAATATCAAAATAGTCGCAATTCCCGTTACCATAAAGGTTTCGCTTGCTCCAAATTGATACCAAATCAATCCTGCCAATGAACTGGCGAGCATCGCACAAATACTTTGAAAACCAGCGTAAGTTCCTATTGCCGTTGCCGTGTCTTTTTTATCTGTGATGTTGCTAATCCAGGCTTTGGCAATGCCTTCGGTGGCAGCGGCGTAAATTCCGTAGAGTAAAAAGAGTCCAACCAGAACGTAACTATTCGTGCTTAATCCCATTCCTAAATACACGATTACGAACAATGATAATCCAGCAATAAACATTTTTTTCAATCCCATTTTGTCTCCCAGAATTCCAATTGGGAAAGCACACAAGGCATAAATCAAGTTGTAAAAAATGTAAAGTCCAATGACCAAAGTATCGCTTAATCCGGATTGTTTGGCTTTCAATAATAAAAAGACATCTGAACTATTGAATAAGGCAAATGCCAATAAACCCATCACGACTTTGCGATATAATACAGGACTTTCTTTCCAATAGCTGAAGGAGACCAAAAAGGATGCTGATTTTTTCTCTTTTGGTTGTGCTTTGCTTTTGTCTTTCAGTAAAAAGGAAGCCAAAATCGCAAAAAGTCCCGGAAAAAA
>JAEMQE010000295.1:1886-5987 GCA_022758945.1 Lentimicrobium sp.
ACGAATGATAAAATCCAGACGGTGCGTGTGATGTTTTTCAAGGTGATTTTTTTTATTATTTTGTCATTTCGACCGCAGGGAGAAATCACATAACGAGAGCAACAAATGCGATTTCTCCCTGCGGTCGAAATGACAAATAAGCGAAGTTATATTCTTCTCAAATCTACAAAAAAAAACCCCAACTACTTTCGCAATTGAGGATTGAATTATTTATTTAGTTTGTAATCTGCAATCTAAAATATAATTAATGAACTAAAACCCAAGTTCCGTTGGCGATTAAGCTTTCGGCTTTTTTGTATTTCATTTCTTGTGTTTGTCCATTGGCCACGTTTTGAATTGTTACCGTATCGTTGCGATTGATTTTTGGTTGATCGCGAACAATGGTTTCTGTAACTTGACGTTGCTGTGTTTGACCCGCTTCGTGATTAGCACTTTCGCTGGATACAATTTCGTCTTTACTCGTTTTGTAATTTTCCTTGATTTTGACTTGCTTAGCTTCCTGAATTGGAGCAGCAGCTTGTTGTGGTAAATCCCCTTTGAACAAGAATGAAATCACCTCTTTATTAACGCCATTCAACATAGAACTAAACAAATTATAGGCTTCGAATTTATAGATAAGCAATGGGTCTTTTTGTTCGTGAACCGCTAATTGAACCGATTGTTTCAGCTCGTCCATTTTGCGTAAATGTTTTTTCCAAGCTTCATCTACAATGGCCAAAGTGATGTTTTTCTCAAAATCGGCAACTAATTGATTTCCGTTAGATTCGTAAGCTTTTTTCAAATCAGTAACCACATTCAGGGATTTTATTCCATCAGTAAACGGAACTACGATACGTTCGAATTGGTTATTTTTATCTTCATACACATTTTTGATAATAGGAAATGCTTCTCTGGCGCTACGTTCTGTTTTTTCGGTATAAAATGACAAGGCAGCTTTATACACTTTTCCAGTCAATTCGATTTCAGTCAATTTATTGAATTCACTTTCAGAAACTGGGGAAGTAATGGAGAAATAACGAATCAATTCGAATTCGAAGTTTTTGAAATCATTGGTCAATTTGTTATCAGTTACGATTAAATCGCAAGTGTCATACAACATATTGGCAATATCCAGTTTCAATCGCTCACCATGCAAAGCGTGACGACGGCGTTTGTAAACTACTTCACGTTGTGCATTCATAACGTCATCATATTCCAGCAGACGTTTACGAACACCAAAGTTGTTTTCTTCGACTTTTTTCTGAGCTCTTTCGATAGATTTGGTCATCATCGAATGTTGGATTACTTCGCCTTCTTCCAATCCCATTCTGTCCATTACCTTGGCTACTCTTTCAGAACCAAATAAACGCATCAAGTTATCTTCTAGCGAAACGTAAAATTGGGAACTTCCAGGATCTCCTTGACGACCAGCACGACCACGCAACTGACGGTCAACACGACGTTAATCGTGACGTTCAGTACCCACGATGGCTAAACCTCCAGCAGCTTTCACTTCGGCAGAAAGTTTGATATCCGTTCCACGACCAGCCATATTGGTTGCGATGGTTACAACACCAGATTTTCCTGCTTCCTCTACAATTTGTGCTTCTTGTTTGTGCATTTTTGCATTCAAAACGTTGTGAGCTACACCACGCATTTTCAACATTCGGCTCAATAATTCCGAAATCTCAACTGAGGTCGTACCAATTAAAACGGGTCTTCCCGCGTTCGACAATTGGGTTACATCTTCGATTACGGCATTGAATTTTTCACGAGTCGTTTTATAAATAAAATCTTCTTTGTCTTTTCTCACCATTGGTCTGTTGGTAGGAATTTCTACCACATCCAATTTGTAAATTTGCCAAAGTTCGCCAGCTTCAGTTACTGCGGTTCCAGTCATACCGGCTAATTTGCTGTACATTCTGAAATAATTCTGAAGTGTTACTGTTGCAAAAGTTTGGGTAGCATCTTCGATTTTAACGCTTTCTTTCGCTTCAATCGCTTGGTGTAAACCATCAGAATAACGGCGACCATCCATTATACGACCAGTTTGCTCATCGACAATCATAATCTTGTTGTCCATAATTACATATTCGACATCTTTTTCGAAAAGTGTGTAGGCTTTTAAAAGTTGTGTCAAAGTATGAATACGTTCGCTTTTGACACCGAAATCCTGAAATAATTTTTCTTTTTCCTCGGCTTCAGCATCTTTGTCTAGTTTTTGTTTTTCGATAGCGGCAATTTCAGTTCCAATGTCTGGCAAAACAAAGAAATTGCTGTCAGTATCACCCGAAAGGAATTGAATCCCGTTATCGGTCAATTCTACTTGATTGTTTTTTTCTTCAATTACAAAATACAAAGCCTCATCTACTTTCGGCATTTCGCGATTGTTGTCCTGCATATAGGAGTTCTCTGTTTTTTGAAGCAATTGTTTAATTCCTTCTTCACTCAAAAATTTAATTAATGCTTTGTTCTTTGGTAAACTTCTGTGCGCTCTCAATAATAGAAAACCGCCGTCTTTTGTATTTCCTTCCTTGATTAATTTTTTAGCTTCCGACAAAAATCCGTTGGCTAATTGACGTTGAAGTGCTACTAAGTTTTCGATTTTTGGTTTCAACTCATTAAATTCGTGACGATCACCTTCAGGAACTGGTCCAGAAATAATCAATGGAGTTCTGGCATCATCAATCAAAACCGAATCGACTTCATCGACAATGGCATAATTATGTTTTCGTTGCACCAAATCTTCTGGCGAATGTGCCATATTATCTCTTAAATAATCAAAACCAAATTCGTTATTTGTTCCGTAAGTAATATCAGAATCGTAGGCTTTTTTTCTACCTTCAGAATTTGGTTGGTGATTGTCGATACAATCCACAGTCAAACCATGAAATTCGAATAAAGGGGCTTTCCAGGTGCTATCACGTTTTGCTAAATAATCATTTACGGTTACTAAATGCACACCGTTTCCGGTTAAAGCATTCAAATAAAGTGGTAAAGTCGCTACTAATGTTTTTCCTTCACCCGTTTGCATTTCGGCAATTTTACCTTCGTGCAAAACCATTCCACCAATCAATTGGACATCATAATGAATCATATCCCAAGTAATTTGCTTTCCGGCAGCATTCCAGGAATTAGACCAAAAAGCTTTGTCTCCGTCAAGTGTAATGTAGGTTTTTGTAGCCGAAAGTTCACGGTCTTTAGGGGTTGCTGTAACTTCTATTTGAGTATTTTCCTTAAATCTTTTGGCAGTTTCTTTAACAACTGCAAAAGCTTCCGGAAGAATTTCCATCAAGGTTTTTTCCGAAATTTCGTAAGCTTCTTTTTCCAAAGCATCAATAGCCACGTAAATATCTTCGCGTTTGTCAATGTCTTCGATGCTTTCTGCTTCCAGTTTAAGCGAAGCAATTTTTGCGTCTTTCTCGGAGCGATCTTGTTTTATTTTTTCTTTAAAAAAAGTGGTTCTAGCTCGTAATTCATCATTTGATAATGCGGCTAGACCACTTTCAAAAGTTTTAATTTTTGCCAGATAAGGTTGTAGGGCTTTGACATCTTTTTGAGATTTATCACCTACAAAGGCTTTCAATATGCTGTTAATGAAACTCATTTTTTAATTATGAATTATAAATTACGAATTACGAATTAGGGTCTAATTTGTTAATTGTAATTATTGTTTTTACTATTTTTAGTTTTATTTTGTTCTCAATTTGAGACTGCAAATTTAACCAAAAAAAAAGCCTCTTTTGAGACTTTTTTCTTGAGATTTTTATTTAATATTCATCCTCATTCCAAAGATAATCTTCGTCAGTAGGATAATCTGGCCAAATTTCTTCCATCGACTCATAAATCTCACCTTCGTCTTCTATAGACTGTAGGTTTTCCACTACTTCTAGTGGGGCTCCAGCTCTAATTGCGTAGTCGATAAGTTCGTCTTTGTTAGCAGGCCACGGTGCATCACTAAGGTAGGATGCTAATTCTAAAGTCCAATACATCTTATGTCTGTTTAGTTTTGTGCAAAAATAAATTTTTTACTGAAAAAGACAAGTAAAAATTGATTTATTTTTTATTAAAGTTAAGAACGTTTTATTGATTGATTATTTTTTATTTTATATTAAATATTTT
>JAEMQE010000015.1 GCA_022758945.1 Lentimicrobium sp.
TTCCGGAAACTTTTTCTACTGATTCTACTTTTATTCCAAAATCATTTTCTCCAATGCTTGGATTAAAATTTTCTTCGGTAGAGACGTGATTAATCACGTCTGTACTTTCGAAAACACCATAAGAGTTTTTGGCAAGTCCAAGAACTTTTACATCGGTACCAATTTCAGTGATATTGAATGCTTTGGCTGAAAAGGCATTTCTTCGAACCTGAAATGGTGAAGTACTCACAGGCAATCCCACAACATTCGAAGCGAAACCGGCTTCAAGCGAAACGGCAACCAATGGTGAAAGATAAATACTGTCAGTTGTTGAGGAAAGCAAAATTAATTTTGCACCTTCTTTTTGTGCTGCTTGTTTGATAACATCAGCGTATGCTTTTGCTGAAAAACCAGCTAATTTGTCGTTAGTTACTTTCAAGACTTTATCGACTCCGTATTTTGATAATTCCGAAACGTCAGATGTATTTATCGTTACGGCTGTAACTGTGGTTCCTAATGTTTCAGCTACTTTTTTTGCATAAGAAGCTAATTCGAAAGCTACTTTTCTAAATTTTCCTTCTGCTGATTCTGCATATATTAATATTGACATGATTATTTTAGATTTTAAATTAGCGATTTTAGATTTTTGAAGTAAGATGAATTTTTAGATTTTCACACTGCATTCTGCAATCTGCAATCTAAAATCTTCAATCTTAAATTACCTTAGCTTCGTTGTGTAATAAGTTGATTAATTCGTCCAAGTTATCGGCAGCTACTAATTTCACAGCTGATTTTGGTGCAGGTTTTTCGAATTTCACGGCTTTAGTATTTATCGAAGCATCAACAGGTTCTACAACAGTCAGCGTTTTTGTTCTGGCTGTCATAATTCCTCTCATATTCGGGATGCGTAAATCTTTTTCTTCGACTAATCCTTTTTGTCCTCCAATGATTAAAGGCAAAGTTGTTGAAACGGTTTCTCTTCCGCCATCAATTTCGCGAATTGCTTTTACATTATTTCCGTCAACAATAATATCGGTACAGGAATTCAGGAAATTATAGCCAAGAATTCCGGCAATCATTCCGGGAACCATTCCGCCGTTGTAATCCAGCGATTCTTTTCCGGCAATTATGATATCGTAAGTGCCATTTTTTATCACTTCGGCAAGTTGTTTGGCAACAAAAAAACTGTCAGTTGGATGTGCGTTTACACGAATCGCATCGTTTGCTCCAATGGCCAAGGCTTTTCTTAGAGTAGGCTCTGTTTCTGGTCCTCCAACAGTGGCAACAGTTATCGTCGCGCCTTGTTGTTCTTGGAACCAAACCGCACGAGTTAAACCATATTCATCGTTGGGATTGATCACAAATTGAACGCCATTAGCGTCAAATTGTGAGTCATCATTGGTGAAATTAATTTTTGAAGTAGTATCAGGAACGTGACTGATGCAAACTAATATTTTCATAATTATAGATTTAATTTTCGAAATTTCCTGCACAAAATTATAATATTAATTCGAATAATATACTATGCACGCATAATATTTTTCGCTATTATATCGATTTCGTAGCCCTGATAGAAGCGGCATCCTTTTCTTGCTTCCTTTAAGCAAGAAAAGATATAGCGAATAGCAGGATTGGCTCCTTGTTATTTTAAACATAAATTAGGCATTAAATGATTTAAAATATTTATTTTTGCGTTTCGAAAATTACACATACAATGAAAAAAATGAGAACGATACAATTTAGAGAGGCTATTTGCGAAGCAATGAGTGAAGAAATGCGTCGCGATGAGTCTATATATTTAATGGGCGAGGAAGTAGCAGAATACAATGGTGCTTACAAAGCATCAAAGGGAATGCTTGCCGAATTTGGAGAAAAAAGAGTTATCGATACGCCAATTGCTGAGCTTGGTTTTACTGGAATTGCAGTTGGTTCTGCAATGAATGGTTGCAGACCAATCGTTGAATATATGACTTTCAATTTCTGTCTAGTTGGTATTGACCAGATTATAAATAATGCTGCCAAAATGCGTCAAATGACCGGTGGACAATTTAATGTTCCTATTGTTTTTCGTGGACCAACAGCTTCAGCTGGACAACTTGGGGCAACACACTCACAAGCTTTGGAAAATTGGTTTGCTAATACTCCAGGTCTAAAAGTGGTAGTTCCATCTACAGTTTATGATGCAAAAGGGTTGCTGAAATCAGCGATTCGTGATAATGATCCTGTAATTTTTATGGAATCAGAACAAATGTATGGTGATAAAGGTGAAGTTCCTGAAGGAGAATATACTATTCCTATTGGTCTAGCTGATGTAAAAAAAGTGGGAACTGATGTTACGATTGTGTCTTTCGGAAAAATTATTAAGGAAGCTTTCATTGCTGCTGAAGAATTAGAGAAAGAAGGAATTTCTTGTGAAATCGTCGATTTAAGAACAGTTCGTCCGATGGATCACGAAACTATTCTGACTTCGGTTCGAAAAACAAACAGATTAGTAATTCTTGAGGAAGCCTGGCCATTTGCAAGTGTTTCTTCGGAGATTGCTTATATTGTTCAGGAACGTGCTTTTGATTTTCTTGATGCGCCAATTCAGCGTATTACAACTGCTGATACTCCGGCTCCTTATTCGCCAGTTTTACTGAAAGAATGGTTACCAAATGCTGACGATGTTATCAAAGCAGTAAAAAAAGTATTGTATAAATAAGGTGTTAAACTTTTGCGAATATTAGAGACATAAAAAAAACTGATATTAGGAATTAACTATATTTGAAACTTCATCAGAATCCTATATTTGATGAAGTTTTTTTTTATTATGAAAAATAAGATTTTACTTATCCTGCTGTTATTATTTGCTTTTGTAAGCTCTATTTTTGCTCAAACAAAAGTTAGCGGTGTAGTTTTAGACAAATCAAATCATCCTGTTCCTTTTGCTAATGTGGCTTTCAAAAATTCAAGCGAAGGTGTTGTATGTAATGAAGACGGCATCTTTTATTTAGAATCTCCAAAAACATATACCACGCTCGTAATTACTTCGGTGGGATATTCTGATAAGGAAATTGAATTGGAGAAATCTGTCAATTATAATTTTAAAATTCAAATAAAAGAAATTGAGACCTTAAAAGAAGTAGTGATTTACAGAGGCAAAACTTCAAAAAAGAACAATCCTGCATTGGATATTCTTAGAAAAATTTGGGAACATAGACGTCAAAACGGTCTCCATATGTTTAACCAATACCAAATGGAAAAGTATGAAAAGATTGAGTTTGATATGAATACCATTGATAGTGCTTATATGAAAAATAAACTTTTCAAAGGGATGGAGTTTATTTTCAAGCACGTGGATACTTCAAAGATTACAGGGAAAACGTATTTGCCTATTTTTATAAACGAAGCCTTGTCAGATGTTTATGGAGACAATAAATTAAAGAAAGTAAAAGAAAAAGTAAAAGCCAACAAAACCTCTGGATTTAATGGAAACCAACAAATTTTATCTTTTGTAAATGATTTATATACAGACTTTGATATTTATAATAATCACATCACTTTTTTTGACAAAAGTTTTACCAGTCCCATTTCTACAACCGGAATTGATGTTTATAATTATGTTTTAAGAGACAGTACTTACATTGATAATAAATGGTGTTATAACATTGTTTTTTATCCAAGGCGTCAAAATGAATTGACTTTTAAGGGAGACTTTTGGGTAAGCGATACCACTTATGCTCTTAAAAACATTAATATGGCCGTTACTAAAAGCGCTAATATTAACTGGGTAAAAGATATCTATATAGAACAGGAATTTGAAGTTTTGAATGATTCTGTTTTTCTTTTGTCCAAAGATTATATGATGGCTGATTTTGCTTTAAACAAAAAAGAAAATTCTAAAGGAGTTTATGGAAAACGAACCACTTTCTTCAGAGATCATAAATTCAATACTGAAAAACCCGAGAAATTTTATAAAGAGGATGTGAATTATTATGACAAAGAAGTCTATAATAAATCAGAAGATTATTGGCAGGAAAACCGTTTCGAAAATTTGACCAAAGACGAAAAAGGGATTTATAAAATGCTCGACACGCTTCAAACGGTCAAGAAATATCAACATATTTATGATTTAGTCCAAATGTTTGACAGCGGCTACATTCATAACGGAAATTTAGATTATGGGCCGATTTATGCTGTTGTTGGGCAAAATTCAGTCGAGGGATTGCGATTGAGAACTGGAGTAAGAACTTATTTTGGCCCCAATGATCCCTGGCGATTGCAAACGTATATAGCGTATGGGTTTAAAGATGATAAGGTCAAATATGGAGTGACAGGAAAATGGATGGTTGAGCCCAAAAACAGAGTTATTATTGCAGCAGGTAATCGAAGAGATATTGAGCAAATAGGAGCTTCTCTAACCACAACAAATGACATCTTGGGACGCAGTTACGCCTCTTCAGGATTATTGACATTTGGAAGCAACAATAAATTAACCAATGTCAATTTAAGTAATGTTCAAGCAGAAATTGAACCCATAAAAAATCTAACTTTTGGACTTGGACTTACTTATCGTACTTTAATTTCGGCTAGTCCTGAATTTAGCTTGGATTTTTATACTGATTTATCACAAACAACAATAAAAAGTCAAGTAAAACAATCTGAAATAAACCTCAAGGTTGAATATACTCCAAACAGGAAACCTATTGGTTTTGCTGTCGAAAGATACAATGCAGACAGCCCTTTTACCAGCCTTTTTGTAAACTATAGTCAGGGATTCAAAGGATTGCTTTCCAGTGATTTTGAGTATAAAAAACTACAGCTTTATTACAAGCAACCCATAATTATTGGACCATTAGGACGTTCAAATGTCACAGTTGAAATGGGAAAAACATTCGGATATATTCCTCTTGGATTAATGAGTGTTGTTCCTGGGAATCAATCACTTTTTGATATTTCGAACACGTTTAGCAATCTTAAATACTACGAATTTGTTACGGATCAATATGTAACTTTAAAGTGGGATCACGACTTTCAGGGACGGTTTTTTGCCAGAATTCCTTTTATGCGGAAACTAAATTGGCGCGAAAACATTGGAATCAAATCAGTTTATGGAACAGTTTCTAATGATAACCGAACCATAAATGCTTCCGGCTTAATTTACAATGCTCCCGATAAAGTATATTGGGAATACAGTACAGGAATTGGGAATATTTTCAAATTTTTCCGTGTTGATTTTTCGTGGAGAGGCAATTATCTCAATATGCCTGATGCCAATAAATTTGCCACAAAAATTTCCTACGGTTTTTATTTTTAATATGCAACAAGCCGTTAAATATCTTACAGCAAAAGATGCCATTTTCAATCATATTATTGATAAATATGGTTTGCCAATAATTCCAAAACGCCCACAGGGTTTTGAAACTTTGGTGCTATTAATTCTGGAACAGCAGGTTTCCATAGATTCAGCAAAAGCAACTTTTTTAAAACTAAAAGCCAAAGAAATAAACTTTCAACCGGAATCATTAGTGGCTTTTTCAGATGAAGAGTATAGAAATATTGGCGTAAGCCGTCAAAAAACCTCCTATATCAAGGCTTTGTCCAGTTCGATAATTAACAATGAAATTGATATTGAAAATCTGTCAACTAAATCTGCAATGCAAGTTCGCGAAGAATTAATCAAAATCAAAGGCATTGGCAACTGGACTATCGATGTTTATTTGATGTTTTCGCTTCAAGCTCCCGATGTAATTCCACTAGGAGATATTGCAGTTATAAACACAATAAAGGAATTATTGAATATTCACGACAAACAAGAAATGGAAACATATGCCTCAAAATGGAGTCCCTATAGATCAGTTGCAACATATCTTTTGTGGCATTATTATCTGAATAAAAGAAATAGGAAAGTGGTTTATTAAATTAAATATCTTTTTTCGTAACTAATCAGTCTATAATTGAAATTCAAATTTAGCGATCATTGTCAAGGCC
>JAEMQE010000268.1 GCA_022758945.1 Lentimicrobium sp.
ATTTTGATTTTTTTCCAAAAAATACATTTTTTTTTTAACCTCTCTAAATCCTGCCATTATAAATGAAACCTTAAAAAGAACTTTTACTATAATATGAATAATACCCCTTTTTATTGTTGATTTTTCATGAAAACTAACAATAAAAAGAGGCATTATACTAGAATCAAATCTTTATATGAATTTATAAACAGTTACACTCAAAGGAGGTAAAAGCAATTCAATTGAATAATCTCTTCCATCATAAGGAAATGCTTCGACAGTTAATTTATTCGGGTTTTTCACTCCACTTCCGCCATAAACAGTTGCATCGCTATTGAAAATTTCAGCTAATTTTCCTTTTTTGGGCAAACCAATTCGATAATTTTGACGAACAACCTGAGTGAAATTACAAACTACAATCACGTCATCTTTTGGCTTATTCCCTTTTCGAATAAAAGTCATCACGGCATTTTGATGGTCTGAATAATTTATCCATTCAAAACCTTCAGGACTGAATTGTTTTTCGTGCAATGCCGGTTGTGATTTATACAAAGCATTCAAGTCGGTTAACGTTTTTTTGATGCCTTCGTGGAAATCATATTGCAATAAATGCCAATCTAAACTTCCTTCAAAATTCCACTCGGCGCTTTGCCCAAATTCACTTCCCATAAACAATAGTTTTGTTCCCGGATGCATAAACATATAGCCATAAAGCAATCTTAAATTAGCAAATTTCTGCCATTCGTCACCAGGCATTCTTCCTGCGATGGATTTTTTTCCATAAACCACTTCATCGTGAGAAAGTGGCAACATAAAGTTTTCAGAAAAAGTATAAGTCATCGAAAAAGTCAAATCGTTTTGATGGTATTTTCTATACACCGTTTCTTTTTGAAAATATTTCAATGTATCGTGCATCCATCCCATCATCCATTTCATTCCAAAACCTAATCCGCCAGCGAATGTTGGTCTGGAAACCATTGGGAAAGAAGTACTTTCTTCGGCAATCGTCTGAACTCCTTCAAAACTGGAATATACTGCTTCATTGAACTCTTTTAAGAAACTTATGGTGTCTAAATTTTCTCTTCCACCATAAATATTAGGTTCCCATTCCCCGTCTTTTCTGGAATAATCCAAATATAACATGGAAGCGACAGCATCAACTCGAAGCGCATCGGCGTGATAATGTTGCAACCAAAAAATGGCATTACTGATTAAAAAAGAACGCACTTCATTTCTTCCATAATTAAAAACCAAACTTTTCCAATCAGGATGATAGCCTTTTCTTCGATCTGGATGTTCGAAAAGATTCGATCCATCGAAAAACCCTAAACCGTGAGCATCATCTGGAAAATGTGAAGGAACCCAGTCTAAAATCACTCCAATTCCTGCTTGGTGCAATTTATCGACCAAAACCATAAAATCCTGTGGTTTTCCAAAACGGGAAGTGGGCGCAAAATAACCAACCAACTGATAACCCCAAGACGGATCATAAGGATATTCCATTATGGGCATAAACTCAACGTGAGTAAAACCGGTTTCTTTGACGTAGTTTACCAAGTCTTCGGCCAATTCCAAATACGTCAGGAATTTCCCTTCAGCATTGCGTTTCCAAGAACCCAAATGAACTTCGTAAACTGAATAAGGTTTGTCTAAATCATTGTGTTCTTTACGCGTATCCATCCATTTTTTATCCTTCCACTTGTAATCTAAATCCCAAATGACTGAGGCTGTATGCGGTGGTTTTTCACAATATAAAGCAAATGGATCTGCTTTTTCGGTAATAATTCCACCGTTGTTGGATTGGATTTTATATTTATAAGTTGACCCTTTTTCCATTCCCGGAATAAATCCTTCCCAAATTCCGGATGAATCCCAACGTACTTGTAACTGATGTTCACCTTGAATCCAATAATTGAAATCCCCAACCACAGAAACAGAACGCGCAGATGGTGCCCAAACGGCAAAATAAACGCCTTTTACTCCATCAACTTCAAGAAGATGTGCGCCTAGTTTTTCGTATAATCTGAAATGTTTTCCCGCCTTGAATAAATCAATATCGAAATCGGTAAAAAGGGAATAAGGTTGTACTTTGTTCATTTTTTTGTTTTTTGGAACGCGAATAAAACAGATTTCATACGCGGATTCATTTTATTTTTATTTTAATTTTTAATAATCTTTATAGGATTTTTTATTTCTTAAACTCCATAATACTGGCAATTCCCGTCAAAGGAATTACAGCCCAGCGTGGTCGGGAATTCAATTCATATCCCAGTTCATAAACTGCTTTTTCGAGTAGGCAGTATTTCAGTAAAAAATCGATTTCTTTTCGGTAACCAATATTTAAATTTCCGCCTTGCGCAACATCAGTATATGTCTGGATAAACACGCCCACAAAATATTTGAACAAAATTTCACCAGCCCTGAAAAGTTCCTCTTGTTCATAAGGATATTTGTCTTTATTATTGAAAATAGTAGCGTAAATAGCATAATGGAACGAACGAAACATTCCCGCAACGTCTTTCAATGGAGGCTGTTTTACTTTCCGGTCACGAATCGTACTTTCGGGTTCGCCTTCGAAATCCAAAATATAAAAATCGTCTCCATTAACCAAAACTTGACCCAAATGATAATCACCGTGAATGCGGATTCTTTCGGATTTCATTTTTGTCCAATCAAAATCCAAAAATAATTTTCGAATTTCTTTCTTGTGATCTAAAAACTGGTTGGCTAATTCTAAAGCCAAACCATCCAATTTATGAAGGTTGTTTTCGAGAATATTCAATCGGTTTTGAAACTGATAGGTCAATCTGTTTTTGAGCCAAACGGTGTAGTCTCCATTGTAAGTTGTAGGCGTAAAAGCGGTTTCGTGAACGTCACTTCCCAAAGCGATATGCATTTCGGCAGTTCGTGTTGCCAGCGTTTGGATTCGCATAAAAATACTCAATCCAGCCCAATCAATAATTTCGTGAGGAACTTCGTTGATTTTTAATCTTTTGAACAATTCAATATCAGGTAATTTGCAGATATTTATATTTTTATATTTCAAATTACCGAAAATTTTATCGACTTCGTCAAGCATAAATTGCCAAGCATCTCCTTGATTTGGAACCAATTCTTGCATCAATCCAAGTGTAATATTTCCATCTGTCATTACCACGCTTATGCTTCCCATATAAGCCGGCGAGCTTTTGAAATTCATTCTTTCAGTAAGGAAACGACTGATTTCATAATCAGGATTCATACTGATATAAATTCTTCTGAAAATCTTCAGAACTAAAGTATTGTTGTAAATTATGGACGTATTGCTTTGTTCCACTCCCATAAATTTGGAAGTTTTATATTCCTTCTCTTCCAGTTTTTCCCCTTTATGAAAATTAACTTTTGATTCGGATTTTTCTTTGGAATTGATGATTTTATCGAACAATAATTTTCTGAAATCCTCCTGATGCAGCGCATCAACAAGGAATCCTGCCTGCCCGTTCATTTTTACAGGAGCAATTATGGTGTTGGTATCCAATTCATCTTCTGCCATAAAAGCCAATGGCATAAAATAATGCTGATAAAAAGCTTCCTTGAAATTAACTTCGAGCAAAACACCATAATAAGTGTTCGCTTTTGAATTGATTTTGAAGAAATCAACTACTTCAATATACTTTAAAGTACTTGCTTTTCCGCCATACCAGCGTTTATTAATAATGTAGTTTTCAAGAATATCTGAAGAAAAAATTTTAACAAATTCCTTATCTTCAAACGCATTTTTCCAGTCTGTGTTAAATACAAACGGATTTTGAAATTCATCTTCATTAATCTTGTTCTCTTTCATTATCAGTGAATTTTAAATAAATGAAATGGTAGTTCTGGTGAAAGTTCCACAAAATTCCATTCTTTATCCCAAATATAACTATTTCCTGTAATTAAATCGGTAATCTGAACAGGTATATTTCTTAATAATTCCTTTGGAAGCTTTACCATTGCTCGACTCGTGTTGTATTCATCAAGGCTTACAACCATCAAAGTTTTATTTTGTTTGTCATCGTCAAATTTGTAATAAGCCATAACTTGCTCGTTATTCGTATCACAAAAAACAATATTATTAGTTTGCTGGAGCGAAATTTGTTCTTTTCTAATCGTATTGACACGAGTAATTAAAGTTGTGATTTTATTTTGCTTTTCCCAATCCCATTTATAGTATTCATATTTTTCAGAATCTAAATATTCTTCTTTTCCTGCAGCCATTGGAGCACAAACCATATATTCGAAAACAGGGCCGTAAATCCCAACACTGGAGCTCAAAGTCGCAGCTAGAAAGTATTTTTGAAGATGAATGGATTCATTTCCGCTTTGCAAAGCAAAAGGATTGATGTCGGGTGTGTTCGGCCAGAAATTAGGTCGATAAAATTCTTTTTGTTCGGATTGAGTTAATTCTTCTACATATTCAATCAATTCTTTTTTAGAATTTCGCCAAGTAAAATAGGTGTACGATTGTGTAAATCCTTGTTTAGCCAATTCGTTCATAATTTTTGGACGGGTAAAAGCTTCGGCCAAAAACAATACATCAGGATGTTTTTTCTTGATTTCGCCAATCAACCAACCCCAGAAAAAGAATGGTTTTGTATGCGGATTATCTACTCTATAAATCATGATATCGCATTCTTCAATCCAAAAAAGCGCCACATCCAACAACGCTGCCCAAAGATTTTTCCAGTCTCCACTTTCAAAATAAATAGGTTGAATATCCTGGTATTTTTTGGGTGGATTTTCGGCATATTGAACTGTTCCGTCAGGTCGCCACTTGAACCATTGCGGAAAATCTTTCACATAAGGATGATCTGGCGCAGCTTGCAAAGCATAATCCATCGCTACTTCAATTCCTAAATCTTTCGCTTTTTTGACCAAAGATTTAAAATCATCAATACTTCCTAATTCAGGATGAGTGGATTTATGTCCGCCAAATTGCGAACCAATTCCCCAAGGTGAACCTACATCTCCTGAGTTTGCATTTGTTGCGTTATTTTTTCCTTTGCGATTTACCTCTCCAATAGGATGAATTGGAGGAAAATATAAGGTATCAAATCCCATTGAAGCAACTCTGGGTAACAATCTTTCGCAATCTTTGAAAGTTCCGTGTTTACCCACTTCGGCGGATGCTGAACGTGGGAAAAACTCATACCAAGTACTGAATAATGCCTTTTTTCTGTCAACGTAAACTTGTAATTCCTTTGATTTATTTTTGATGAAACGAATTGGATATTTCTTAAAAATTTGATGCAAGTAAGAAGAGGTTGCTTCTTCAATTGCCTTATCATAGTCAGATTCATTCGTGAAATAGTTTGCTAGTCTTTCGAGATATTCTTTCTCTTGATCGTTGGCAAATTTCAAGACAGCTTTTACATATTCGGCTCCTTCAAGCAATTCTGATTTCACATACTGATTGTCTTGAATTTTTCGTTCAGTTCCGTGTTGCCAGTTTAAGGCATAATCGACCCAACCTTCGACAAAATAGGAATATATACCTTGTTTTTCGACTTTAAAACTGGCGTTCCATTCATCGTTTACCGAAGGATTCATTCGAACTTCTTGCCATTTTTTGTCGTTTTCGTGTTTGAATTTGACGCAGCATTCAATTATATCGTGCCCATCAGAAAAAACATCGGCGGTTACATTTATTTTTTGATTAACAATTCTTTTAATTGGATTGGCACCGCAATCAAGTTGTGGCAACACATTTTCAATTACTATTCGGGTTTGATTCTGCATTTTGTATTTTTAAAAATTCTACTAAATTTAGCAAAAATAATATTGTAAAAACTCTAATAACAAAATAAATTTATCATTTATTTTGTTATTAAAATCAATATAATTTAAGACCGCTAATAAATTACTTTATGGTATAATTATCTGGTAAAACCGCTC
>JAEMQE010000286.1 GCA_022758945.1 Lentimicrobium sp.
TACTGTTACTAATCCTTGGTATTTTTCTTTTTGGATGATTATGTTGTACTTATTGCTGTTAGGAACAATATTATATGTTTATTATAAGTGGAATAAGTTGCGTTATAATCAGAGATTACGCCTAAGAGAAGAAGAATTAAAGCACCAAAAAGAAATTCTTGAAATGGAACTCAAAGCAGAAAATCAGTTAAGCAGTCAGGAATACGAAAAGTATATTCTAGAATTGGAATTAAAATCAAAATCTTCTGAAGTCACTGGAAAATCACTCTCGATAGCAAAGCAAGGCGAGATGATTGAAAATATTCAAAAAATATTAGAAAGCGAAACAGATGTAAATAAGCTGAAAAATGAAATTAAAAAAGCTATTAAAATAAATTCCATCAATAAACACGAATGGGAAATTTTTGAAACTAATCTCAATCAAATTCATAATGAGTTTATTATCAACTTATCAAAAAAATATCCAATTCTTACTCCTAAAGACATCAAACTTTGCATCTATCTAAAAATGAACCTTTCTTCCAAAGAAATAGCTCCAATGATGAATATTTCTTTTAGAGGAGTTGATCTTCATCGATATAGATTGCGAAAAAAATTAAACCTTTCACAAGATGAAAACATCTATAAATTTTTATTATCTGTATAATTTTGCTGCTATTTTTGTATATAATGTAAATTTTTAGTCAAATAGTTGTTGATACTAATCTCATCATTATCACATCACATTTGATTTATTGGTTTCTAAATTTTATATAAATCCTATACAATGCTTAACTTTAAAGGACTTTTTAGTATTTGATGTACTTGTGTAGGCATCTGCTTAACTTTACTACAACGTTGTAATTAGTATATTTGTTTTGACTTAAACAAAATATATTTATTATGAAAAAAATCCTTGTTCTTTCACTTTTACTCCTATTATCAGGACAAGTTTTTTCCCAAAACATAAAAGGAAAAATTATTGATGATAAAGGCGTCCCGTTGCCAGGGGCAAATATCCTGAATGTTGCTAACAAAGCATCTACTGCTTCAGATATTGAAGGGAATTTTACTATCAATGCAAAAGAGGGTGATGCTTTAAAAATTTCTATGATTGGTACTATTGCCAAAACAGTTAAAGCTTCTTCAGGAATGGTAGTCACACTTTTAAATGAAGTTACAACTTTGTCTGACATTGTAGTGGTAGGTTACGGAACTCGAAAAGCTGTTGATGCTACCATGGCCGTAGCTAAAGTTAAAGGAGAGGAAATATCAAAACAAAAAGTTTTAAGACCAGATCTTGCCGTTCAAGGTAAAATGACTGGAGTTACAATTGTAGGAAATGATAGTCCTGGTAGTGCTCCAAAAATTATTGTTAGAGGATTAAGCTCCATTGTTGGAGCAGATACACCGCCATTGTTTGTAGTTGATGGAGTTTACCAAAATAATATCAATAATTTGAATTCCAGTACAATTGAATCTTTTGAGGTTTTAAAAGATGCTTCTGCTCTTGCAATTTATGGTAATCAAGCGGTTAATGGAGTAGTAATTATTACTACCAAAAGAGGGAAAGGAGATATTAAAATCGATGTAGATTTCTATACTGGAGTTCGTAATCCTCTCAAAACAGTAAAAATGGCAAGTAGTAATCAATATGCCTATTATAATAACCTTGCACGTGAATCTGTTTTGTTTTCGCAAGATCAGCCAGTAAATACAAACTGGTTTAAAGAAGTAACACGAACTGCTCTGTATCAAAACGCTGAGTTTAACGTGAGTGGAGGTTCTGAAAAATCATCTTATGCTCTTAATGCAGGATATTATAATGAAAAATCTATTATAGAAGGTTCAAGCTATGATCGTACAACTTTACGTTGGGTAAACGATTATAAATTAAGTGATAAATTAAAATTAGATACAAGGGTAAATATTGGATTTACAAATATTACTCCAAAATCTTCGGGAGCATTAACCACAGCTTATAGACAATCGCCAATTGTGCCGGTTTATTATAAAGATGGTAGATACGGTCAATCATTCGTGGGATCTAATGGTTTTGCCGATTATTCTGGTACTGATTTTAATAACGTTGGAAATCCTGTGATGCAGTTGGATTTTCAAAAAGAAGAATCCAAAAATATAAATGTAATTTTAGGTTTTAAATTAGACTATAAAATAATTTCTGACCTTAAATTTACTGCTAATTTTGGTGGAGAGTTTAATAATTATAGAGGGTACGGTTTTTATGATTCTCGTGGAGCATATCTTGCTAACAACCCTACAGAAACTATTTACCCTGACAAAAAATATAATTCGTTAACATTTTCTTCTTCAAATAATTTTGAATGGAATTTTAACAGCCTTCTAACGTATAATAAAAAATTTGGAAATAACCACGATTTAGAATTAATGGGTGGAGTTGAATTAATTCATACAGGAGGAGGAGCATATCTTTCAGGAACACGTTTTAATTTACCCGAATCTTCTAATTATTGGCAGTTTCAGTTTTCGGCACTTGGTGACGAACAGTACACCAGTGGAGGACAAGGAAATGACATTAACAAATATTCTTATTTTGGAAGAATGCAATATAAGTTAATGGACAAATATTTACTTACTGCCAATGTAAGATATGATGGTTCTTCACAATTTGCACCAGAATATCAGTGGGGATTTTTCCCTTCCTTTGGAGCAGGTTGGGTAGTTTCTAAAGAGAAATTTTTAGAAAACAGCAAAGTGATTAATTTTCTTAAAATTCGTGGAGGTTGGGGATTGTTAGGAGATGCAAATATTGGTAGAAATATTCAAACTTTTTCTTTTGGAACTTCCGGGTATTCTTTTGGAGATCCACCAGTTCCTTTTGTAAGTAACTCTCAAAGTATAGATAAAAACCTTTCTTGGGAAGAAACGCGCTCTTATTCAGCAGGATTTGAAATTAATTTATTAGATAACCGCTTAAAAGGTGTATTTGATTATTATGATAAATTAAATAGAAATGTAATTATCCAAATTTTGGCTCCAGCCGCCGACGGAACTTCTAATACAGTGCCTAAACACGGTGGTCAGGTTTCTAATAAAGGGATTGAAGCTAGCTTAAACTGGAATGATAAAATTAATGAAAATGCTAAATATCGTTTTGGTGTAAACTTTACCAATAATAAAAACACCTTAGAAGAAGTAAGTCCAGAAATTGCCAAAACGACTTATGGAAGTTTAGGAAATGGTCAATACACCAAAGTAATTTCAAAAGAAGCTGTAGGACAACCTCTAGGGTCTTATTTTATATGGGAATATGCAGGATTAGACAATCAAGGAAGAATGTTGTTTAATAATAATCTTGGCGAAAAAGTATTGTATAGTGCGTTGACTGAGAAAGACCGTAAATTTATGGGTTCAGCCTTGCCTACGACAACAATGGGTATCGATTTAGGATTTACATACAAGCGATTTGAAATTTCTACATTTAGTTACATTGCCCTTGGAGGAAAAGTTTATAATGGAAAAAAAGCATTGCGTTGGGCAGATGAAAATATTGAAAGTAGCGTAGCCGAAGATTTTTGGACACCAACAAATACTAATGCGGCAAATCCTGCACCTTTCAATCAAGTGCCTATCGCTTCATCTTATTATTTAGAATCGGGAGATTTTTTTAGAGTTAACAACATCTACTTGGCCTATAATCTTGAAGCAGTTAAAAAATTTATAACTAGTGGGCAATTATATTGTAACATAATTAATTCATTTATAGACCAAAAATTTTCAGGGTTTAGTCCTGAGATAAATGGAAGTCCTCTAGGAGGAATGGGAATAGAATTAGATTCATATCCTACACTTCGTTCAGTTGTTTTTGGTTTAAAACTTAATTTTTAATAATAATAAAAATGAAAAAAATTAATTTAATAATATTAGTAATCATTTCGGTATTGCTTTCTAATTGTTCTAATGACTTTTTAGCTGTAGAACAAAGAGATGCCTTGCTTGACGATGGCACTCTTGTAAATGGTGATGATGGTGCAAAATCATTAGTAACAGCAATTTATGCCAAGTTTTTAGATTGGAATATAAGTTCTTTCTCTTGGATAGGAGTTTCAAGTATAATTACAGACGATGCTGATAAAGGTTCAGAACCAGGTGATACTGGAGCAGACAAAGACCTTCTAGATAATCTAACATTTAATGCTTCAAGCCCTTCGTTTAATGACGTTTATAGAGGTTATTATCAAGCAATAGGAAGAGCTAATTATGCCATTCAACAATTGCCTTTAATTACGCAAGCCGATCCAAATTTAAGAAAAAGATTAGAAGGAGAAGCAAAATGTTTGAGAGCCTTTTCTTATTTTAATATGGTAAGAATGTTTGGTCCAATTCCTTTAGTAGATCACGTTGCAGTGCAAGGAAATGAGGAAGATAAATTGATGTTAGTACAACGTAAACCGGTAAACGATATTTATACTTTTATCGAAAAAGATCTAACCGATGCTATAGTAGCCTTACCTAATAAATCAGCGTATCCTTATGGAGAGAGAGCAAGAGTTTCACAGGGTACAGCTCAAGCGTTAATGGCAAAAGTGAAACTGTATCAACAACAATGGCAAGCCGTTATAACTTTTACAGATCAAATGTCAGGCTATTCATTAGTTGCAGATTATGCATCCATATTCAAATTAGCAGGAGAATTTAATGCCGAATCTATTTTTGAAATCAATGGCTATGGAGGCGATCCAGCTCGTGGAATTCAACAATATTCCCAAACACAAGGAGCCCGTGGCTCTGGAGGTTGGGGTTGGGGCTTTAATACGCCAACTTCTTCTTTAGTGCAAGCTTATGAACCAAACGATAAGCGAAAAGCAGCAACCATTATTTTTGCAGGACAAACATTATACGACGGAAGAGTTGTACCAGCTACAGCTGCAAATCCTAGATACAATTATAAAGCATACTCTTCTGTAAATTCTGGTGATGCCAATACAGATACCAATATTAAATACTTGCGTTACTCCGAAGTTTTATTAATGCGTGCCGAAGCTTTCAATGAGTTAGGTTCAACCAGTAGTGCAATTGCCGAATTAAATAAAGTGAGAGTTAGAGCAGGATTGCCAGTTACGACTGCATCGACGCAAGTTGCCTTAAGAATTGCAATATGGAAAGAACGCAGAGTAGAATTGGCTTTCGAACACGACAGATGGTTTGATTTAATCAGAACTAAACAAGCTCAAGCTGCACTTGCCTTGGATGGTAAAACATTTGTGGTAGGAAAACACGAATTATTTCCAATTCCTCAATCAGTTGTTGATGAATCTAATGGAGTTACAACCCAAAATCCTGGATATTAATATTATCAAATAAAATATGAAAGCAAAATATATCTCATTAGCAACATTCCTACTTATATCAGTTCTCTTTGCGAGTTGTGATCAGTATGAAACAGGTTCCAATGATCCAATACCTTATAGCTCAGAACAAATAAAATTCAGTAATCTTATTACTAAAATCAGTTTTGAAAATAATGTTACCGATAGTAAAGGAAACCTATCAGGAGGAACACCAACAAATATCACCTATGTTGATGGTATAAAAGGAAAAGCTTATCAAGGTGGCAATAATGCGTTTATTGCTTACACATCTGTTAGCGAAAAAATTGCTGGTTTAAAAAGTATTACAGTTTCTTTTTGGATAAAAACTAATCCACATACTGATGGCGCACAATGTTTATACACCATTCCAAAATCACAAGCAGGAGCGTTCTGGGGAAATAATCAATTATTAATAGAAAGTAATACGAATTCTAAATTGATGCCTTTTAAAACCTATTTCCAAAAAAATATT
>JAEMQE010000052.1 GCA_022758945.1 Lentimicrobium sp.
ATCTTTTGGACGACAAAGTTTTGTTCAAAAGCGATGGAATGCCAACCTATCATTTGGCCAATATTGTTGATGATCATTTAATGGAAACTTCACACGTGATTCGTGGTGAAGAATGGTTGCCATCAATGCCTTTGCACGTTTTGTTGTATCAAGCATTTGGATGGGAAGCTCCTGAATTTGGTCATTTACCATTGATTATGAAACCTATTGGAAACGGAAAATTGTCCAAACGTGATGGTGATAAAATGGGATTTCCTGTATTTCCATTAGATTGGAAAACAGCCGAAGGCGTTTCATCAGGTTACAGGGAAAAAGGATTTTTCCCAGAAGCTGTTGTCAACTTTCTAGCTTTATTAGGTTGGAATGACGGAACCGAAAAAGAATTGTTTTCTTTGGAAGAATTAGAAAACGCATTCGATTTGAGTAGAGTTCACAAAGCGGGAGCCAAATTTGATCCAGAGAAAAACAAGTGGTTCAACCACCAATATTTAGTAAAACAAAATGATGCGGATTTGGCGAAAGCCTTTGCTCCTATCGTTGCTGAAAGAGGTTTCTCGACTGCGCTCGAAATGACAAAATTGGAAAAAATAGTTTCTTTAATAAAAGAACGAGCTGATTTCGTTTCAGAATTCTGGGATTTGAGTGATTTCTTTTTTGTGGCTCCAACGTCTTATGATGAAAAAGCAAAGAAAAATTGGAACACAGCAACGCCTGCTTTAATGCAGGAATTGATTTCAGTTCTTAGCGAAATAACCGATTTTACTGCTGCGAATATCGAAACCATCGTGAAAGATTGGATGACGAAAAACGAAATTGGAATGGGAAAAGTAATGCAGCCGTTTCGTTTGAGTTTGGTTGGCGCTTTGAAAGGTCCTCATTTATTCGACATCGTGGAACTCATTGGAAAAGAAGAAACGATTCAAAGAATCGAGAAAGCGATAGCTACTATATAAAACTAAAAAGCTCCCGAAATTTGGGAGCTTTTATTATAAATAAAGAATCAAATTCCCATTCAATATCCCTGGATTTCCTTTAAAACTATAACCTAAATTTTGACTGTTTAAATTGCCAAGCATATTGTTAATGCCATATTGATACGAAACATTAAGGCGAACGTGGCGAACTCCTGCGGTAATTCCTATTACTGGATAAAAATTAAAAGTAGAAATATCAACAATATCTTTGGCTAACAAAGTGGTTCCAGTAATGATATTGTTTTCCTTCCCCTTCTCCACATTTAGTTTTCCATTAACCTGAACTAAGGGTCCAAACTCAAAGCTTAAATGGTTTTCAATAATTTTATAGCTCAACATTAAGGATATTTGGACTGAAGATAATTTATAATTAACAGCCTCGTTTGATATAAAACCACTGGTTGTAGTAGCTGTAAAATTATTTTCACTAAACTGCATTGCATAAACCATATCCCAGTCGTCATAGAAATTTCCTCGCATCGAAAGACCAGCATTCCAGCCGCTTCCGGGTTTTGTTTCAAAATTAGTAGTGTTCAAAGTAAACTGGTTTACACCAAAAGAAATCCCTATTCTATTAGAATCCCTATATTCATATTGGGCAAAAACGTTCATAGTAATTAGTATAAAAACAAACGAGAAAAATATCTTTTTCATAAAATTGAGTTAAACAAAGGCAAACCTAAAGTTTTTTTGTAATTTAACAGTAATTTTTTAACTAAATTATACTTCATATGGACATTTCATTGGTTATCCTTCTTGTGTTTGGATTGTTTATTTTTCTTTCCTCTTTCTTTACTGTAAAACAACAATCGTCTGTTGTTATCGAACGTTTTGGAAAATTCCTGAGCGTTAGAAATTCAGGTTTACAATTAAAAATTCCATTGATTGACAGAATTGCGGGTCGTGTCAATCTAAAAATTCAACAATTAGATGTGATTATCGAAACCAAGACAAAAGACAACGTATTTGTGAAAATGAAAGTTTCGGTTCAGTTTAAAGTGATTCAGGACAAGGTTTACGATGCTTTTTACAAATTGGAATATCCACACGACCAAATCACGGCTTACGTTTTTGACGTCGTTCGTGCCGAAGTTCCAAAACTTAAATTAGATGATGTTTTCGAAAGAAAAGATGACATTGCAATTGCCGTAAAACGCGAATTAAACGAAGCAATGACCACTTATGGTTACGATATCATCAACACATTGGTAACCGATATTGATCCGGATATTCAGGTAAAAAATGCAATGAACCGCATCAATGCTGCCGACAGAGAAAAAACAGCTGCCGAATTTGAAGGCGAAAGCACCAGAATCAGAATCGTTGCCAAAGCCAAAGCAGAAGCGGAAAGCAAACGTCTTCAAGGACAAGGAATCGCTGACCAAAGACGCGAAATTGCTCGTGGATTGGTAGAAAGTGTAGAAGTGTTGAATCGTGTGGGAATCAATTCGCAAGAAGCTTCGGCATTGATTGTCGTAACGCAACATTATGATACTTTGCAAGCTATTGGCGCTGACGCAAATTCAAATTTGATTTTATTGCCTAATTCACCACAAGCAGGAAGTGATATGCTCAACAATATGGTGGCTTCATTTACTGCATCAAACCAAATGGGGGAATTAATGAAAAAAAATAACAAGAAGCTGAAACCAAAAACCGATGAACATTCTTCTGGACATCAGGCGCCACAAGCACCACAATTACCAGAAACAGAGTTATAAACTTTCAAATAATTTCAATAAAGAAAAAGAGGCTTAATCGCCTCTTTTTCTTTTTGTAAACCAATTGATTATCAATGGGATTGCTATATTGAGAATCATTCCAGATGAATTGGACAAAATCGATTTGTAATCCCCAAAAAATCCTTTTATTATGTTTTTTGGCAAAAGACTTTCTTTTGTTTTTTCATAATCTAAAACTATTTTTTGAAGGTTCAATTCTTTTTCCAATTTCAGAATTTCCAGTTCTAATTCAATTTGTGCGTAGGAAGAATATTTTTTAGTTTCCATAATTTAGTCGTTAAAAAAGATTTCTGAAAATTTCTCCAAAATTGGTCCTTCAACAACTTTATCTTTAACTAAAAATAAAAGTCCTGTTATGACTAAATAAATTCCGCCAACGATAAGAAATCCCAACGCATTACTATTCAAGGCTTCCCCGATTGCAAAAGCACCCGCGATAGAACAAAACAATAAAACCAAAGACAACGACATCGCAATTAATACAAACTTCAAAATCATCGTGGTCGATTTCATCGCTACTTTGAAACCCCAAAGCTTATAATACGCCGCGCTGTTTTCGATATATTCCTTTGCTTGTTTTTGAATGTCTTCGGTGTGTTCTTTTAGTTCTTCGAAAGCCATAAATTTGTTATTTAAGCGGTTTCTTTTTGTTGATTAGCCATCTGTTTTTTTTGAAGCTTGGCATTTTGTTCTTTCAAGTCAGCCAACTTTGTTTCCAAAAAAGAAATAACATCTTCGGTTTTATGACTCATATTAGAAACTAATTCTTCATAGGTTTCATCCAAATCATATTTTGCTCCCGAAAATCTACTTCTCAGTTTTTCTGATGCATCTTCAAATTTATGTTTTAAATTGTTTTTAGCATCATCATAACCATCTTTAATTTTTTCTCTGGTTCTTGAACCTTTGTCCGGAGCAAATAATATTCCTACTCCTGCTCCAATCGCTGCACCTAATAAAAGTGCTAATACTGAATTTCCTGTGTTATTTGACATCACTTTTAGAATTAAAATTAATACTGACCTAAAGTTACAAACTTTGTTAACACCTCAATGTTAATAAGCCGTTAAAGTATTATTAATTCAACTAAAAACATCAAATAATCCATTCTGGTTTGATTATTTCAAAGCAAATACAGTAGAAGCTGTACAATTTGAAAAGATGCTTTAAAAAGCATTTATGAAAGCTGTTTTCAATTGGTAAATTCTATAATAAACAGAAATTTTATAGAAGTTTCCAATAATTAAAAAATCGCATTGTTAGTGCGATTTTTATTGTCAAAAACTATACTTATAATCCGTTTAGTAATTCCAAAACTTTTTCGTTTTTTTCATTGTTTTTCAAATCGGAAAGTTGAGTTTTGAACTCCTTCAAATTATCCAAATCTTTTTTCAAATTTTGAATAGCAAAAAACCGAACTGCTACTAATTGACTTTTTAACGACATCGAATATAATTTTGTCAAAGGTTCTTGTTCGATGTCTTTGGCTAAAGCTTTATCCGAATATTTCAAAATTAAATTCGAGAACAATAACGAATTGTTGTCATTTTTAATGTTTTTTATAATAGTCTGTGTAATCAAACTATAATTATCAATGCTTTTAATGTTATCGATAATTGGTTTCAAAAGGTTTTCTGCAGCATTTTCGTCTTTTTCCTTGACATATTTATTGATTTCTTTTTGGGTGTTCATCAATAAATTTTCCTCTTTTTTCCCTTTTTCTTCCCAAGCATCTTTTAGTCCAACCGTTTTGTTGAAAACTAATTTAGAAGCGGTGGAATCCTTGTCCACATTGAAATAACCCAAACGTTGAAACTGGAATTTTTCATCTGATTTTACATCCGAAAGACTTGGTTCCACAAATCCTTTTACAATTTGTAAAGAATTTGGATTCATAAAATCAAGGAAGTTTTTCTCTTTGTGACTGTCCGGTGATTCATCGATAAAAAGTCGGTCATACAAACGAACTTCAGCTTCAATGGCGTGTTTAATGGAAACCCAGTGCAAGGTTCCGGCCACTTTTCTTTGACTGGCTTCGCTCCCGCTTCCTGAACGAGATTCTTCGTCATAAGTAACGTGAATTTCGGTGATATTTCCTGCTGCATCTTTTACGACACTTTCGCCTTTAATAATATAAGCATTTTTCAATCGTACTTCTCTTCCTATGGACAAACGGAAAAACTTGGCTGGAGCTTCTTCTAAAAAGTCTTCTCTTTCGATGTATAATTCTTTGGCGAACGGTACTTTTCTATAACCGGCTTCGTCGTCTTCCTGGTTATTTTCAGCATCCAAAGATTCTTCTTTATCGGCAGGATAATTGGTAATTATCACTTTTATTGGATCTAAAACAGCCATAACTCTTGGAGCTGTTTTGTTTAAATCTTCGCGTAAACAAAACTCCAAAAGCGAAACATCAATCACGTTTTCTCTTTTGGCAACACCAATGATATCACAAAATTTCCGAATGGAATTCGCCGTATACCCTCTTCGTCTTAAACCTGAAATTGTGGGCATTCTTGGATCATCCCAACCGTTAACTATATTTTCCTGAACCAATTGCAATAGTTTTCGCTTGCTCATTACGGTGTAATTCAAGTTCAAACGCGCAAATTCATACTGATTCGGTCTTACTTTCTTGTCATCATAAATTTGGTCTAAAAACCAATTGTATAATTCTCTGTGCATCACAAACTCCAACGTACAAATGGAATGTGAAATTTGTTCGATATAATCGCTTTCGCCGTGAGCGAAATCATACATTGGATAGATTTTCCAATCGTTTCCTGTTCTGTGATGATGACGGTGCAAAATTCGGTACATCAATGGATCGCGCATCAACATATTGGTGGATGCCATATCAATTTTGGCACGCAAAACGTGGCTTCCTTCTGGAAAATCACCATTTTTCATTCCTTGGAACAAAGTTAAATTCTCTTCAACAGAACGATTTCTAAAAGGACCATTAATCCCTGGTTGCGTTGGTGTTCCTTTTTGATCAGCCATAGCTGACGAAGATTGACTGTCAACATAGGCTTTCCCTTTCTGAATCATAAGAACCGCCCAA
>JAEMQE010000027.1 GCA_022758945.1 Lentimicrobium sp.
ATTGTAGCATTAGAGCCTGATTTTGAAGATCCATTAATTGCTGGTGCAGACAGAATTATTTATTTTGATGACATTGTTGTAAACAATGACCCTACAGGAGTTGTTGTTGTGCCACCTCCAGCTCCAACAGAATTAGTTTTATTAGATTGTGAAGATGGAAGTACCAATAAATTAGCAACCATGAATGTTTTTGCAAATGGACCTGGACAATCAAATGCTGATATGGTTGTTGTAACTAATCCAAATCCATCGGGAGTAAACACAAGCACTAAATGTATTCAATTTACTCGTAGAACTACAGGAACTGATGCAATGCCTTGGGCTGGATTTTATTGTTATGTTACAGATCCAGATCCAGACTTTACTACAGATAAATATGTGCATGTTAAAGTTATGAAATCAAATACTTCTCCAGTTAAATTTAAAATAGAAGGTGGACCAACAGGAACTTCAGAAATCGTTAGTATAAATAGTTATACAACTCCTGGTGTTTGGCAAGATATGGTTTTTGATTATACTTCAAAAACAGGTGTATATCCTATTGTAGCATTAGAGCCTGATTTTGAAGATCCATTAATTGCTGGTGCAGACAGAACTATTTATTTTGATGACATTAGAGTTAACAATAATCCAAACCCAACAACTCTTGGTGTAAAATCAAATGTTTTATCTGTTAAAATTGCAATGTATCCAAACCCAACCAAAGGTGTTTTGAATATTCAATCTTCTGAAGAACTAAGTTCAGCAACAATCTATTCATTTGAAGGACGTAAAGTTTTAACAATCAATAAATTTGAAAACGGCAACACAATAATCAATGCTTCTAGTTTAAGCAAAGGCGTTTATTTGATTAATTTTACAGCTAAATCAGGAGCTACATTGACTCAGAAATTTATTAAAGAATAATATTTTGTTTTCTTTGAAAAGGCTTCTCTTTCGGGGGAAGTCTTTTCTGTTTTTTAGAAGATGCAATAAAGTAGAAAATTTTTATTGCACTATTGATTGTAGCATTATTAGGATATGTATTTTTTTTTCATTTTGGCAAAAGGTGGAATTACATTAAATATAATCTAATAGACATAAATGACAATCAGATTTAATATTTCATAGGCATTTCCCAAAATTTTAATAATAATCAAAATGAAAAAGAAAACCTTTTTATTTGTACTTACATTAATTAGTTGTCTTCAGCTTTTTTCACAAACCATAAAAGTACAACCCTATTTGCAAGATGCAACTCCAACCTCTATTTTTGTTTCTTGGGAAACAACCTCAGGAACCGAAAGCACTGTAGAATATGGATTATCACCTTCGCTAGGGATGATGGCTACAGGTGCTAACTTAACAGCAACAGACGGAGTTTCTAAAGTACACGAAGTACAATTGTTAAACCTTTTATCTTCAACTAAATATTATTATAGAGTAAATACCAGTACAGCTGTTTCGGCAATTAATAGTTTCAAAACACCACCAACAGCTGCTGATAATGCAACTATACGCATACTTGCTATGAGCGATATGCAAATTGATAATGCCAATCCAAATAAATTCAACGAAATTATTAATAATGGCGTTATTTCTTATCTCAACACAAATAATCCTGGCGATATTGCCGATAATTTGAATATGATTTTAGCTCCTGGTGATTTAGTTGCATCTGGAACCACTTACTCTCAATGGCAAACAGATTTTTTTGCTCCCGCACAAAATATTTTTAAAAACGTACCTGTTTATCCAGTTCTGGGAAACCACGAAATTAATTCGCCTAATTATTACAACTATTTTCATTTGCCAACCAATGGTGCAGTTGGATATATCGAACATTCTTGGTATAAAGATATTAGCAATGTGAGAATTATAGGAATTGACAGCAACAGTCCTTATACGAACCAAGCACAACTCGATTGGTTAGACGCCACTTTAGCAAGTGCGGCAACCAATCCCGATATAGATTTTGTAATTACACAGTTTCATCATCCTAGTAAATCAGAACTATGGGTTCCTGGCGAATTGGCTTATTCTTCCCAAGTAGTATCAAAATTGGAACAATTTAGTAATACAACGGGTAAACCAAGTGTACATCTTTTTGGACATACACACGCTTATTCACGAGGACAATCCCGTGATTACAAACACATTTGGATGGATGTCGCTTCATCTGGTGGAAATATTGACTATTGGAGCGAATATACCAATAAGGATTATGATGAATTTTCGGTTACTACAGATGACTATGGTTTTGTTTTAATTGAAATTACTAATGATAGCGACCCCAGAATTGTTTTTAAAAGAATAAGTCGCGGTAATGAAATTACACCATTAGACAATGTGCTTCGTGACACATTTACTATTCGATTAAACCCCAGTGCAGTCAATACTCCAATAGCAATTTCACCTGATGGAATAACTTTACAACCGCAATGTGTTACGTTAAAAGCTAATGATTTTTCTTCACCAAATGCAACAGCAACACACGGACAAAGTCATTGGCAGATTTCAAGCTCAACAGATTTTTCAGATCCAGATTTCGAAAGTTGGAAAAACTTTGAAAATTGGTATCAGAATGTTAATACACAAGCAACCGATGATTTAACTGATGAAAAAATCAATAATCTTATAGGTGGTAAAAATTATTGGTGGAGAGTTCGTTACAGAGACAAAGAATTTAACTGGAGCAACTGGTCAGATCCTCTTTCTTTCACTACAAGTGTATCAGGTGTTTCGGCAAACTTATTACTAAATCCTGGAGCAGAAAATGGATTGACCGGCTGGACTACTCTCGAAGGCTCAGTAGAAGCTTTGACAAATGGACAATGTGGCGGAATTGCTCCACATTCTGGGTTGAAATATTTTGCTGTTGGAGGAATTTGTGTCGATACTGCTGTGGGAAGATGTTCTCAGACAATTAATGTTTCGAGTTACGCAACTTCTATCGATGGTGGAAATCTTCAAGCTAATTTTGGAGGCTATTTACGAGATTGGGAAGGTTTAGACGTGCCTCAATTTAGAATTGTTTTTCTAAACGAAAGTGGAATTGAAATAGGTTCAAGTAATTGGTTATCAACAATAAATACATCGTGGACAGAATTAACACAATGGGTCTCAATTCCTGTATTGACTAGAATGATAACTTTCGAATTGAAAGGGATCCGTAATAACGGCAGCGATAACGATAGTTATATTGATGATTTATTTTTGACGATTGGTACACAACCCGTTGATTGTAATTTGAGTTTAGAAGAATTTTCTAAAGGAAAAATTAAATTTTATCCAAATCCTTGGACAATTTCTTCTACATTTGAATTTTCGAACGAAATTAATTCCGACACAAAACTTTTGGTAACAAATATTTTGGGACAAAGAGTGTCAAATGTTTTGTACAGTTATGAAACAAATAGGATTGTTTTAAAAAGAGGAAATCTTAAACCTGGAGTTTATATTTATCAATTAATCAAAAATAATGTTGAGATAGGTACAGGGAAATTTATAGTTGAATAATTTAAATTAAAATTTATTAAATGAGGAATGTAGTGGTGTTTTTATTTTTATTTGGGTCTTTTGTAAATGCACAAAACATCCAATCTCCATCTAGTAAAATTGCGGTAAATTTTAAATTAACAGCTTCTGGTCAACCTGCTTATACTGTTAATTACAACAACAAACCGGTAATTTTCGAAAGTACTTTAGGAATAAAACTCAAAGATAAACCAGCTTTAGAAGCTGATTTTCAAATTGAAAATTCAAAAAGCACCACTTTCAATGAATCTTGGAAACCCGTTTTAGGTGAGCAATCAACCATTGTAAATCATTACAACGAACTCATAATTTCATTAATCCAAAAAGAAACTAATGTAAAATTGAATCTAATTTTCAGAGTTTTTGACGAAGGTGTTGCTTTTAGATATGATTTTCCAAAACAAAAAGACCTGAATTATTTCATCATTTCGGATGAGGTTTCCCAGTTCAATTTAGCAGGAAATCACAAAACATTTTGGTTGCCTGGCGATTATGACAGCCAAGAATATCCTTATACAGAGAGCAAATTTTCTGATATAGACAATTCGAAATTAGATTTGAATAACGGTATTGCCTTGAAAACAATTAAAGAAAAGTACCGTGTGCAATCGCCTTTAATGATGAAATCTACTGACGGAATTTACATCAATATTTTTGAAGCTGCAGTTGTCAATTATCCTGTGATGCATCTAAATGTCGATGTTATAAACTATAAATTAACTTCACATTTGGTTCCAAATGCCATTGGAGATAAAGCCTATTTACAAGCACCTTGCGTTTCGCCTTGGAGAACGATTATGATTAGCGATGATGCTAGAGATATTGTGGCTTCCAAGATGATTTTAAATCTGAATGAACCTTGTAAAATTGACGATACTTCCTATATAAAACCAATGAAATACGTTGGAATTTGGTGGGAAATGCACGTCGGGAAATCAACTTGGGATTATGCAGGTTCACAAAATGCTCAAAATGTTTTGACAAAGGATTTATTACCGTCTGGCAAACACGGAGCAACGACCGAAAATACGAAACGATATATTGATTTTGCTGCCAAAAATGGTTTCGATGGCGTTCTGGTCGAAGGCTGGAATGTAGGTTGGGAAGATTGGTTTGGCAATTGGAAAGAAGAAGTTTTTGACTTCACAACGCCATATCCAGATTTTGATATTGATGCAGTTACGGCTTACGCCAAATCAAAAAACGTTCAACTAATTATGCACAATGAAACCTCGGGTTCGGTTGCAAATTACGAGCGACATTTAGATCGTGCTTTCGACTTGATGAAGAAATACGATTATCCAGCCGTTAAAACTGGTTATGTGGGCAAAATTATTCCGCGTGGTGAATTTCACGATGGACAAACTATGGTCAATCATTTTAATTTTGTGGCTCGACGCGCCGCGGATTATAAATTGATGGTCAATTCGCACGAAAGTTCTCGTCCAACAGGTTACAGCCGTACGTATCCAAATTACATCGCTGCCGAAGCTGCTCGAGGCAATGAATTCAATGCATGGAGTACCGGAAATCCTCCAATGCACGAAACTATTTTGCCTTTCACCAGATTGCTTGGAGGTCCAATGGATTACACACCGGGAATTTTCGAAATCAAAATGAGTTATTACGACAAAACCAAAACGGAGCAAGTTCATACAACTTTAGCCAAACAACTGGCTTTGTATGTAACTATGTATTCACCGTTGCAGATGGCGGCTGATTTACCTGAAAACTATGAGAAATATCCAGATGCTTTTCAGTTTATCAAAGACGTTGCGGTAGATTGGCAGGATTCCAAATATCTTGAAGCCGAACCTGGCGATTATTTGACTGTGGTTCGAAAAGCCAAAAATTCAGAGAAATGGTTTCTGGGCGCTATCACCGATGAAAATGCGCGAAAATCTGAAATAAAACTAGATTTCCTTACCAAAGGCAAAAAATACAAAGCCATTATTTATGAAGATGCAAAAGATGCTGATTGGAAAAATAATCCAATTGCTTACAAAATAAGCACGATAGAAGTTAATTCTAAATCAAAAATCAAATTGAATTTGGCTCCCGGAGGAGGAACAGCGATAAGCTTCGAACCAATTAACTAAAGAAATTTATCCTGTAAGAATTCAAAACTTACAGGATTTTTTTTAATTGTAATTGAGTTTTATTTCGTTGGTAAAATTCAAACAAAATAAATATAAATGAAAACTATCAAGAAA
>JAEMQE010000129.1:0-1750 GCA_022758945.1 Lentimicrobium sp.
AATCCAACGCTGTCACATCGAGCGCAGTCGAGATGCTTTAGTTAACGAAGTCTATATTGTTACCGAAAGCGTTTTTTCAATGGACGGCGATACTCCAAATCTTGAAGAACTAGCACAACTTTCAGAAAAACACAGTTGCCATTTGGTAATCGATGAAGCTCATTCACTTGGGGTTTTTGGTTCAACTGGAGAAGGATTAGTTCAGATGTTGGGTTTGCAGGACAAAGTTTTCGCTCGAATAATGACTTTCGGAAAAGGATTGGGTTGTCATGGCGCAGCGATTTTAGGTTCGCAAGAATTAAAAGATTATCTCGTCAATTTCGCCCGAAGTTTTATTTATACCACGGGACTTTCGCCACATTCCGTTGCCACGATTTTAGTGGCGTACCAACATTTAAAAACTGAAAAACACACCATCGAAAAGCTTCGAGAAAACATTATTCATTTCAATCAAGAAAAGAATTTGTTGGGATTAAAACCAATGTTCGTTCGGAGTAAATCAGCTATTCAAAGTGCTATAATTCCCGGAAATCAAAATGTAAAATCCATAGCTCAACAAATCCAGGAGAAAGGTTTTGATGTCAAAGCTATTTTATCGCCAACTGTCCCCGAAGGCCAGGAACGATTGCGGTTTTGTATTCACAGCTTTAATTCGAAAGAAGAAATATCGGAAGTGTTAGGATTGTTGAGTACTTTTGTTTTTTAGCCACAGATGACACGGATTAAACGGATTTAAATTTTTAAATAATAACAATGACTGAAATTTTACACAAAGAATTGTCGGATTCAATTTTAAAAGTTTTTTATGAAGTTTATAATGAACTTGGTTATGGATTTATTGAAAAAGTGTATCAAAACGCAATGTATTTGGAATTAAAATCACAAGGTTTTAAAGTTGAAGCCCAAAAGCAAATTAAAGTACATTACAAGGATGAACTTGTTGGAGATTTTTTTGCGGACTTGTTAATTGATGATTTAATTATTTTAGAATTAAAGGCTTGTGATGTTTTAGTGAAAGCTCATTATGTCCAGACTTTAAATTATCTTAAAGCAACAAATATTGAAATCGGTTTATTATTAAACTTTGTAGAAAAACCAGAAATTAAAAGACTTATTTTTACAAACAACAGAAAAAATTAATAAATCCGTGACAATCCGTTAAATCCGTGTCATCTGTGGCCCAATTTCTATGAAACTATTTATAACAGGAATATCAACTGACGTTGGCAAAACCATTGCTTCAGCCATAATTGTAGAAGCTCTCGAAACTGATTATTGGAAACCCATCCAAGCGGGAGATTTGGATAATTCCGACAGTCATAAAATCAAAAGTTTTATTTCAAATAATAAAACTGTCATTCACAAAAACAGCTATAAACTTAATACTCCGGTCAGTCCGCATTTCGCTGCTGAATTAGATGGAATTACTATTGATTTAAAACAAATTGCAGCACCCAAAACAAAAAATCATCTCGTTATTGAAGGTGCCGGAGGCCTTTTTGTTCCATTAAACAATAATGAATGCGTTATCGATTTAATCCAAAAAGACTATAAAGTTATTGTGGTTTCCCGACATTATTTAGGAAGCATCAATCACACTTTGCTGACAATTGAAGCTTTAAAAAACAGAAAATTAAACATCGCAGGAATCATTTTTAGTGGCGAAGAAAACAAATCTTCCGAAACTATAATTCTAGATAAAACAGGAATAAAATGCATTGGAAGAATTGAACAAGAACCCTATTTTGAT
>JAEMQE010000129.1:1850-5684 GCA_022758945.1 Lentimicrobium sp.
ACCGAAAGAGACCAGAACAATATCTGGCATCCTTATACCCAGCACAAAACTGCAGCACTTCCTATTGCCATAAAAAGAGGAGAAGGGGCGCTGCTTTGGGACGAAAACAACAATGAATATATTGACGCCATCGCCTCGTGGTGGGTGAATCCGTTCGGGCATTCTAATAAATATATTGCCGATGCGATTTACAAACAATTAACTACTTTAGAACACGTTCTTTTTGGCGGATTCACTCACGAACCAGCTATAATTTTGGCTGAAAAGCTGATGGAAATTTTGCCGAAAAACCAACAAAAAATTTTCTTTTCCGATAATGGTTCAACGGCTGTTGAAGTAGCGATTAAAGTAGCCTTGCAATATTTTTATAATAAAGAAGAAAAGAAAACTACCATTATCGCTTTCGAAAATGCTTTTCACGGAGATACTTTTGCTGCAATGGCTGCGAGCGGAATTTCCTTCTATACTCAAGCTTTTCAGGGAATGTTTATTGATGTGGTTCGAATTCCCGTTCCAATAAAAGGCAATGAAGAGGCTAGTTATTCAGCTTTGCGAGAAGTTATAAAAAACAATAATTGTGCAGGATTTATATTCGAACCTTTGGTGCAAGGTGCGGCTGGAATGGTAATGTACGAACCCGAATCACTTGACCAATTAATAAAGATTTGCCAAGAAAATAATGTACTTACCATTGCTGATGAAGTGATGACGGGTTTTGGAAAAACAGGGAAGACTTTCGCTATAGATTATTTGACTGAAAAGCCAGATATGATGTGTTTGTCAAAAGCCTTGACTGGCGGGACAATTCCGATGGCGATTACCACTTTCACCCAAGATATTTTCGATATTTTTTATGATGAAGACATCAATAAAGCCTTGTTTCACGGACATACATTTACCGCAAATCCTACGGGTTGTGCTGCGGCTTTGGCAAGTTTGTCATTGCTGCAAACCCAAGAAATGCAAGATAATATTGCTCGAGTAAACAAAAGGCATTTGGAGTTTCAAAAACATATTAAAAATCATGCAAAAGTGTCCACAACAAGAGTTTTGGGAGTCATTTTTGCGTTGGAAATACAAACCGAAAGTGCGGCTAGTTATTACGGAACTTTGCGCAACAAACTCTATGATTTTTTTATCGAAAACGGAATTATTTTGCGTCCTGTGGGGAATATTGTTTACATTTTGCCGCCTTACATCATTACCGACGAACAATTGAAAAAAGTGTATGAAGTGGTCGAAAAAGCATTAGAAATAGTTTAATGGAACACAGATGACACGAATTCAACCGATTTACACGGATTTTTTCAAAAGATTTTAAACTTAAATGACATATAGGTTTAAATTTTAAAATCTGTTTTTATCCGTTCAATCTGCGTCATCTGTGTGCCATTTTTTACGACCTTTGCGCAAAAATAAAAGTCTTGTCAAAAATTATCTCCATAACTTCCATAGCTTCCATTTCTCCTTTAGGGAATAATCCAAAAACAATTTGGGAAAACTATTTAAACATCAATCATTGTTTTACCGAACACTTTTTAGACCATAAAAAGACACTTGTTGGCAAACTCGACGAGGATTCAAATGAAATAATCGCTGCATTAAAACAATCGGATAGTAAATACAAATTTTTGGACAAAACGGTTTTGTATGCTATTGCAGCTTCGCGCAAAGCTATTGAAAATGCGGGTTGGACAGCTGACGATATTTTTGGAATTAATATCGGTTCATCTCGTGGAGCTACAGATTTATTCGAAAAACACTATCAGGAATATTTAGAAACGGGCAAAGCACAAACCTTAGCTTCACCAACAACAACTTTGGGAAATATTTCTTCTTGGGTAGCTCACGATTTGCAAAGTTCCGGACCTGAAATTTCCCATTCTATAACTTGTTCAACCGCTTTGCACGCCTTATTAAATGGTGTGGCTTGGCTTCGTTCCGGAATGGCGGATAAATTTCTTGTTGGTGGAAGTGAAGCTCCATTAACGGATTTTACAATTGCCCAAATGCGTGCCTTGAAAATTTATTCGAACATAGATGAACGTCAGCCTGAGCTTGCCGAATGGCCGAATAGAGCTTTTGACCTTAAGAAAACTCAAAACACAATGATTCTTGGCGAAGGTGCTGCAGTTTGTTGTTTGGAAATAGGCAAAAAGAAAAATGCTTTGGCTTATGTAGAAGGAATTGGTTATGCCACCGAAATCTTGGAACACAATATTTCTATTTCGGCTGAAGCGATTTGTTTTCAGAAATCGATGAAAATGGCTTTGGAAAATACGGATTTATCCGAAGTTGATGCCATTGTAATGCACGCTCCGGGAACTAAAGCTGGAGATTTAACAGAATATAAGGCCATTCAGAAAGTTTTTGGAACAGATTTGCCAATGCTTACCACGAATAAATGGAAAATTGGGCACACTTTTGGTGCTTCGGGAATGTTGAGTATTGAACTGGGAATTTTGATGATGCAACATCAGAAATTTATAGGCGTTCCATTTGCGGAAGTTCAAAAACCAAGAAAACAAATCCGAAAAGTGCTTGTAAACTCGGTTGGTTTTGGAGGAAATGCTGTGAGTGTGATTTTGAGTTTGTAGTTTTTTAAAAATAGCCCACAGATTTAAGCGGATCAAACGGATTTGCACAGATAATTTCAAATATTTTCCAACTTAAATAACCTTATATACCTTATGTTGAAAATATATAAATCTGTTTTTATCCGCGTTTTTGCTTTAGCAAATTCGTTTCATCCGTGTGCCAATTTTTCTAATTCTTTTACTTTGTCGTAAACCAAGTTGCTTTCAAAACCTCTGCGAAGCATATAATCACAAAACTTTTTACGTTTTTTTAAGGCATTCGTTTCTCTTATGGATTCCCAATGTCGTTCAGCCAATGCATGAAATGTCATCGCATATTCCTCGGGAGTGATTTCTTGTAGAGCAGTATTGATTAGTGTTTGAGAGATGTTTTTATACTTCAATTCGTTAATAATTCTGATTTTCCCCCAATGTTTAATACGGTGTTTTCCTCTGGCAAAACTACAGGCAAAACGTTCTTCGTTGAGAAAATTAGAGGCGATGAGATGTACCATTATTTGATCTATTTCATCTGAATCCATTTTCATCGAGCGTAACTTAGCAACCACTTCCTCGTGACATCGTTCTTGATAGGAGCAAAAATATTCTATCTTTTGTATGGCTTCTTTTATGGAGAAAACGTCTTTCATAGGTGAGTGGTTATTTCAATATTCTATATTCAGCATTTTTTTCTTGTTGCCTTTTGCTAGAAGCACAAAAATAGACAATTTTGCTTCTGGAATCTGTTATTTATGCATGGGTTATTTGACCTCGCAATTATTGTGACAATCAGTTATTCAATATTTAGAATTCCTTTTCTGTGGACATCTTAAAAAAAACAAATTTAATACCTGAAAAACCGTTGTATAACTGATAAAATAGCATTTGAACGAGTAAATTTTGAGCTATTAATTTGTTGTTGTTGCTTTGCATACAACCTACTTTTTATTTTTTTAAATGATGTGGGGTATAAGTAGATTTTCAAGGAATAAAAATATATTAGGTTATGATCAAAAAATTACTTCTTACGGTTTTTTTAGTTTTGGTTCAAACTGTGGTTTTTGCTGTAACAAAAACTTTTAATGTAACTTCAGGAGATTGGAATACAGCTGCAAACTGGTCTCCAAGCGGAGTCCCAACTGCTGCAGACGATGTGGTGATAACATCAGGAAAATCTGTAAATATATCTGCTGATGCTTATGCGCTAAGTATAAGTCTAACGGGGAATTTAACAATTAATGATCTTATACGACTTACA
>JAEMQE010000303.1 GCA_022758945.1 Lentimicrobium sp.
AAATTTTTTCTAATTATATTAAATTCAATAGTAAATGGTAAAAATATTTGCAAGATACTATTATCAGCAAGTTCTATATTTAAAAAATAGTTTCTATCTAATTTATATTGTGCCATTTAAATCTTTCATGAAGGTGCATTATTACTTAATAATATAGCATATTCGTCAATTTCTGTTTGGTCTAAAATATATAGATTAAAATTACCGCTTGAAAAATCTTGTTGTTGCGTTGGTTCTCTTAATAATGTTGTAAAACATCCCAATCCAAAAGGTATTTGATTTATAAATTGATTTAACATATTTGGTATTACTACTATTCTTATTCCATTTAGGATAAATTTTTCATACGTTAAATTTGTTATAAACCAACCTTGTTGTGAATTACTATAATAAAATGTTACTGTAAGTATTTTTCCATTATATAAAATAAATGTTTGCTTTTGTAATGGTGAATTTGTAAGTTGTTGATTTAAATACATTAAAATACTCCTGGAAAACTTGCAGAAGTAGGGCCTTTTAATCCGTCACTTAATGACAATCTATTGGGTGGAGTTGATATACCTTGACTAGTTACTGAAGATGATTGGTTAGATAATCTTCCTTGTGAAACAGAACTTTGAGGTAAAGATGTTGCTGATTGTGCTGTTCTTATTTGTTTAAAAATACATTCAAATGTAGAGATAGTATTTGTATCTTCTCCTTGAACTGGCCTAAGTTTTTCTATCACCATATTTTGAAATATAGCCCATGGAGTTTGTATCGTGAAAAATGTTCTATTGTACCAATATCCATAAAATGTTTGAAATGCTGTTTGTTGTTTATTTTGCGCTGGCTGAACAGCAATTGGGAAATTACCAGAAATTACACTTGTACCATTTCCTGATAAAGATGCCCAAGCAGCAATTGCTGAATTTATTGCATTTGTTGCAATTTGATAAGCTTGAAATGCTTGGTTATATGCAAGTGTTGCAGTTAAAGAGACAGAAGGAGCATAAGAATTTATTGATGTTAATTTTTGAGAAACTGTTTTTAATGGTTGTAAAATTCCTGGAACGACATCATTTAACTCTGAAATAAAACCTTTTGTCGTTACACGTACAGGTTTAAGAGCAATCTGGTCTTGAATTGCTGTATTATCTTCGATGTAATGATCTGTAATATCAGAATTTAACTCAAGAGATTGCTCTCCTTCGTAATCAAACATAAATGCTGGAGGTTGTTTAGCTTGTGAAGGTGTACCATCAGAATTAGGAGGATTTTGTGGCTGATATCCTTGTGTTTTACTTGGAATAACAAGAGCTAAATTTCCTAAATTTGCAGCCGTTGTCGTTACATTTGATAATAAAGGTGAGGCTGTAGAGATATTTGGGCTAAATGATGGCAATGACATACTATGTTGCCTGACTTTGTGCTGATAATTGTTTCCACGCATCAACTATAGATTTATTCACAGATTCCTTTATTTGACCGTATTCTTTTCCTTCATGTTGAAAATACAAATTTTGATTTATGCTAGTATTATTAACTTTATTAGATGAATTTTGTGTATAAGGAACAGGTGGAGTTATTACTCCCTGTTGATTATTTGGTAAATAATTAAATATATTATTTAATATATCTTTAAAATCTGTGCTTTTATCAAGCTCGGGATTCAAATAACTTTTACTATTTGATAAACTATCTCTAATGCTTCCAAAAAATGATGGTAATATATTTCCAATTTGTTCTCTTTTTAAACTAAATTCTATATTTTTTTGAGCCATTTCTAAATTTTTTTGAGCTGATAATTTTTCATCTTGTATAACTGCCGGTCCTAACAGTTTATTTTTTTCTAATTCTTTTGTAGATTTTCCTTCTAATAAATCAGAAACTGTTTGTAATAAAACAGACCATCCTTTAAAAACATCCGTAATGTGATCCATAGCATGTAATTTTGAAGATATTTTTTCTAATGCTTCAGCTATTTTAAATAACTGATCCGCTGTTTTAGAAATATTTTCAATCATTTCTTTTCCGTTTTTTGCGGTAAAATGTCCAAAAAACATAGCAACTTTATTTTCTAAATTATCCCATAATACTTTTACTTGATTGAGACTTTTTATCTCCTGATCATTATATGTAGGTGCTCTTTTTATATTTACTGTGTTAAAAACGCCTTTTCTCATAGCTGCAATAGTATTTTCAGACAATTCAAATGATTTTAAAACAGGATTTTGTACGAGAGTGTCAATATTTGATTTTGCAAATTCTTGCAATTTACTTAGAGTGTAGAAAATATCATGATAAGATTTTTCAATATCAAAACCACCTACAGCCTGCGAAAATATTGCAAATCCTTCGGGTCTTTGTTTCCCCATGCGCATTTGTGCAATTTTTTCATAAACTGATTTTAAAGAAGCGGTAAATTCTTCTCCCGATTCTCCCGCTTGTCTTGCAGCAAATTGCCATTGTTGTAGCTGTTTTGTTGAAATTCCTAGGTATTGAGAAAGATTTGATAATTCAGTACCACGTTCTGCAGAAGAACTCATAAGCTGTTCCAAAGCATATGTAGCCCCAATGATTGCCGCTTTTGCTTCAAAAGACATAGTAGCAACGTTTTTTATGCCTGTTCCAACTTTCGCAAAAGCTTCAACAGTTTTTTCAGATCCTTTTACTCCGAGTGTGACAAAAAGTTCCGAGATACTTGGCATTTACTCACCTTTTGTTTATTTCAATAAAACTGTTTTCATAATCAGTACAAAACTTTTCATAATTAAGTGCCTGTAAAACTTTCCTCGCGTCCCATTGTTCTATTTGATTTACTGTTCCATAACCCGCTTTAGAAAGTCTGAAATATATCAATAAATCATCATCTGTGGCCTCTATTGCGGGACGCTTGGAAGTCTCTGCATAAACCGTTGAAACTCTACATAAAGGCCGCTCAAAAAAGGCGTAATATTTTCCTCGATTACTGCGGTATAAGCAGAAATGTAGTCAATTCGATTTTCTGCACTTTCAAAAGTCTGTGAATCAATTTTTAAATCACCTTTTCCAGAATCATATAGACATCTTTTAAAACAAGTTTCAACACATGATTCTATTTTTTTGCTAGAAAATGCAATAAAAGAAATGTTTTTAAATACCGCAGAAACTTCCATTCTTGGCGTTATATCTGTGAATTTTAGTTCTTCCAGTATTGCTTGATACAATGATTTTGATTCTGCAAATGGAGCTAATGAAATTTTTAATGTAGCTCCACTTGGTAATTTAATTTCTTTCATATTTACCTTAAGTTAAAGTTCTTGGTGCGTTTGAAAATTTCAACATATATACGGAAATAGATTGAGCGGCATCCCCCTCAACGTTACTTTTTGCTTCAACTTGTTTTTGAAAAATTCCACCGCTTAAAATATATGTATCACTTGTTATATTTCCTGCACCATCACCAATTTTCTTAATAAATTGTCCAATCATTAAAGGAAAACCTGCAAAATTATTATTTTGCTGAACAAGTAAATTATTTGTAAAAATATCATCAGGAGAGCCACGAATAAGCCTAATTTTAACTTCACATTGTAAACCTGTAGTATTTAACCCATAAATACTATTACCATTTTTACCCGTTTTTACTTGGGCAATATCACTAGGAAATGTCAATTCAACAACATCTCCGTCTCCGAAATCTACATACGATCTATTATTGAGAATTATAGTATCATTCCCAGACATGGCCGTTGTTGACATTTTTTACTCCTTTTTATTAATTATTAATATAAACAATGATATTTGCACTTTGTATAGCACCGGCTTCTTTCAATGCAATTTGAATTAAAGGCGCTATACGTCCCGCGCGCGCAGTTGCCTGTTGTTGTGAAATTGGTTGAGAATAAATATAGTATCCAAATTGGGAAATATTTTGATAAAATAAAGTTTGATTTCCAAATGTAGTTGAACTTGTCCATGTTCCTGGAGCTGCGTATTGATTTGTAACTGCTTGGTCACAAACAATCCTTTGAGACCCTTTTAATCCATCCATACCTCGTTCAGTTTGCGGAACTTTTGTTGCACTTTGAGCAAGATAATTAAAGGCTGCAACTTTTAATGACCCAACAAACCATTCTTGGTTATAAACTTGGTCAAAAAATTTATTTGCACCAGAGATAAATACGCAAGGATCTCCTTGAATTGAAACATAACAATCAGCACCCGCTATTTTAGCTAAATTAAGAATAGTTTGAGTCATTGTAGGATCTGGTTCAATTCCTAAAAGTGTTTTTAAGTGCATAGTAGTAGTTGTATTACTGCCGTTAAAATTTACAGATAAAGCAAGACCGGCGTAGGCTGCCATGTATAATACCGCGTTAATTCCAACCAATGATGAATCACCATAGTAAAGTCCTCGTGTATTATGAAAAGAACCCGTTGCTAACAAAGAAATCATTCCGCCAGGAAGCAAATCAGCACTATCATATGATACAAAGAAGCCAATTAAGTTTAATGGTAAAATAATTGAAGCTTCGGCAAGCATATCTGTTTGCCCTATTACTGCTAAAGTTTCTGTTGGCATAACGCCAAAATATTGTACTACCCCTTGAGTACGGCTAATAACTTCTCCGTATGATTCTCCAACTACCAAACTTGCCACTGTTATCGTAATTGCAGCGGGAGCGGACGTTGCTAAAGTATTTGTTGGTACTGTAATAGGTAATGCTATTCCATATACCCCATTAAATATTATTGTTAATAATTCTCCTGGCAAACCACCAATAACTTGAACACCGGCAAGTCCTGGTAATAATTGAAGCGCTGCTTGTATTTGAGATACTGTTGAGTTGTAGGAAAGACTTGTAGTTGTATTTCCATTGTATTCTAGTTCAAAAGCTCCACTTGCGGGAATACCTGAAAGAGTTAATGTCTGTTGCGATACATTACTAAGTATAGCAATTAATTGCCCGCTACCTGCCAAAATATTTGGCTGTTGTCCAAATATATCATTAGCCATTTGAAATGTTCTAGACGAAGTTCCGAAATCTAACCCTACTTGGGTTGGTGAATTATAAATAGCATAACCTAACGCTTGGCCACTCCATCCAATTGAAGTATTAATAGGAGTTACTGTAATCGCTACAGATCCAGAGGTAGCAAGAGTATTTGTTGGTACAATGGCTAATGGAATTTTTCCTAAATTTCCTGGTTGAGTTAAAGTCAAATTTTTACTAGCAATTGAACCACTTACAACAACGCTTTCTAATCCAGATAAAGCATTAATATCGCTTTGTATAGTTGAAATAGTTGCATTCCATGCAATTGATGCTGTTGTCAATAATCCAAATTGCAACACAAATGCGCCACTTGCCGCTACACCTGAAAATGTAATGTTTTGCACAGCTTGTGTAACTGCTTCACCTGTTATGATTGCTAAATTGCTTGTGTTGTATGCACTTACCCCAATATTTGAGGATGCAACTGAAACATTAACTACATTGTCTATTGATAGAGACGTCATATTTATAACTCCTATGGGTTAACCAGTACAGTCGATTGATTAAATGTATCATAATAATTTACAGATTGAATTAATTGAACAAAATACTGCATATTAACTTGTATTTGAAAACGGTAGGGAATTGCTGCTCCATCTGTGTGGGATAAATTTATAAAACTTGAATTTGCTGG
>JAEMQE010000105.1 GCA_022758945.1 Lentimicrobium sp.
GAATAATTTAATAATAAAAAGAACAATCAATTAACTAAAATAGAATTTAACAATGAAAACCAATTTAATAACAAAAACCAATTTAAACATGAAAAAAATCGTAATTATTTTAGCCTTAGTGCTAACGAGTACAATGACATTTGCACAAGATGCACCACCAGCTGCAGCACCAGTAGCAGACCCCCCTGCTAGTAAATTTACTGCATCAGTAGATGTGGTTTTTCCATATTTATGGAGAGGTATTTTACTGAATTCTGCCAGTAAAGTTGCCTTCCAACCATATGCATCATACGCAATTACAGATAAACTTACAGCTGGAGTTTGGGGAAGTACAAATTTTTCGAATGATGATAAAACATATAGCTTATCATACAATGAATTTGACTGGTATGTATCATATCAAGTAACTCCAATTGTGAAAGTAATGTTAAGCGATTATTATTATGATTATCCAACTGTAAGAGGAAGTTATTTCGATTATAGTAGCAATGGGACTCAAGCACTTGATTTATCAGTTCTTTTAAATTTTGCTGATAAAGGAGTTCCTTTGGATTTTCAATGGAATACATTGATCGGAGGAAATGATTACAACAGTAGTGGAAATAGAAATTTTTCATCTTATACTGAAGCAGGATACACTCATTCAATAGCAAGTGTTGGACTTGATTTAAGAGTATTTGCTGGAGCTGTTGTAAACGAAAGTAATTATTATGTAACTCCAGGATTTAAATTTACAAATGTTGGTTTAAATATTGCTAAATCAATAAAAATTTCTGATAGTTACAGCATTCCTGTTTTTGTGAGATACACTTATAATGAAAATGGAAACTACAATACTAGTGGAGATTTGAAAAAGAATTTTATTTCTGGAGGTATGACATTTACTATCAAATAATATTAAAAACTTTTTTTTCTGCCAAGATACTTCTTTGTGTTTTGGCAGTTTTTTTGTAAACAAAAATGGCTTTTTGAAAGAACAAAAAGCCATTTTTTATGGTAACTCTTTAAAGGAAACTATTGTTTCATATAAATATTATAAATAGTATTGATCGTTTTCTCATCTAAAACACTATCAACTTCAGTCTGAATATAATGAAGTTTGAAGGCTGAAATAGCGGAATTTAAATTTTTTGTATTGTAACCAATAATTCGCAAAGCTTGCTCTACATTGAAATTGGCTGGAGCAGGTTGTAACACTTCATCCGGCCAAATACCAAAGCCATTCAATGCAAGAAGTTTCCAGGGAAATAATTTGCTAGGATCTGTTTTTCGGCTTGGAGCAATGTCTGAATGTCCAATAATGTTTTGGGTAGGGATGTTGTAATCTTTTTTTAGTTTTGCAAGTAAAGCTAATAAACTGGTAATTTGTTTGTCTGAAAAAGGTTCAAAACCATTATTATCTAATTCTATTCCTATAGAGGCTGAATTAATATCGGTATTTCTTCCCCAAATTGCACTGCCACCATGCCAAGCTCGAAGATAGTCATTCACCATTTGAACTACTCTGCCATCATCAGCAATTACATAATGAGCACTTACCTGAGTTTTTGTAATTGTGAAGGTTTTTAATGTTTGCGCTAGAGAATCTTGAGCAGTATGATGAATAATAATAAAATTTGGTTTTCTAAGATTAAAATTTACGGTACTTATCCATTCAGTACTAATTCCGTTTTGTAAAGCAATTGGAGCTTTTATAGACAAAGTATCTTTGTAAAGTATTAAAGGGTCAATTGGCGCAGGTTCACTTGGCAATATGGTAGTGCTACTGGTTTCCAACTTTGCCGGTTCCATATTTGAAATCGTTTTTTTATAATTATGAAGCTGTTCTTTATATGACTTTTCGCTTGCTTTATAAGGATTTGTCGAACAGGAAGTCATGATAATTGCTATTATCAGGAAATAAAAAAAAGATGTTGAGAAATTTTTCATGCTGTTTGATCGTAGGTTAAGTTTCTGAAAAAGGAATTATTTCTTTTTTTCTTTAGATTTCGACTTTTTAGGATTTTTTCTTTCTTCTTTAAAAGCAAGGTATTTTTCTTTTTGATCTTTATTTAAAAAGTTCATTATCTGCCTATCTGTATTTTCTGAAAGAGCCTGAAAATCTTTCATTTGTTCGTCTTGAGTAGAATCTTGTTTTAGAATTCTGCCTTGTGTATTAATGCTTTCAATAAGAACATTTGATATTGCAATTACTTGAAGCTCGTCAAGTTCGACAGCAGGTTTCATATCCTCCATTACTTTGGCAACGGTTACTTCTGCAGGGATCTCTTTTGGTTTTTCAGGTTCACTTCTTTGGTTCATTCCGCCCATTTGGTTCATTCCTCCACCACTTCCATATCCATTTCCTCCATAACCTCCTCCTCCGTAACCACTATTTCCATATTGAGCAGAAATTGTAGTAATGGATAATAGTATAAATAGGCTTGCTAAAAATGTTTTTGTCGTTTTCATATTTAGTATTTTAAAATTGTAAATTTAAGCAGGTTCTGCGAATAAATCAAATTCAGTTGCATCAGTAATTTTCACCATAACAAATTCTCCAGTTTTTACATAATGTTTTGAAGCGTCGATAAGTACTTCATTGTCAACATCAGGACTATCAAATTCAGTTCTTCCCACAAAATGCTCGCCTTCTTTTCTGTCTATAATGCAACGAAAGGTTTTGCCGATTTTTTCTTGGTTTAAATCCCAAGAAATTTGCGATTGAATTTCCATAATTTCGTTGGCACGATCTTGTTTCACGTTTTCAGGAACATCATCGACCAAAACGAATGCACCTGTGTTTTCTTCATGAGAATAAGTAAAACAGCCCAAACGTTCGAACTTCATTTCCTGAACCCAATCTCTCAAGATTTCAAAATCTTCCTGAGTTTCTCCAGGATAACCAACAATTAATGTTGTTCTAATGGTCATTCCGGGAACAGCTTTGCGAAATTCTTGTAATAATTTGGTCGTTTTTTCTTTGGTCGTTCCGCGTTTCATCGATTTCAAAATAGAATCTGAAATGTGTTGCAACGGAATATCGATATAATTACAAATCTTTGGTTCGCGTTTCATAATTTCTAAAACATCCATCGGGAAACCGGTAGGGAAGGCGTAATGCAAACGAATCCACTCAATGCCTTCGACTTTTACCAAAGCTTCTAATAATTCCCCAAGATTTCTCTTTTTGTAAATATCCAAACCGTAATAAGTCAAATCCTGCGCAATCAAAATCAATTCTTTTACACCGTTTTTTGCCAAACCTTCAGCTTCTTTAACCAACTTTTCTATAGTTTGCGAAACATGTTTTCCTCGCATTAATGGAATCGCACAAAAACTACACGGTCTGTCACAGCCTTCGGCAATTTTTAAATACGCATAGTTTTTTGGAGTTGTAGTCAAACGTTCTCCGAGTAATTCGTGTTTATAATCGGCTCCCAAAGCTTTTAGCAATGCGGGTAATTCGGTAGTGCCAAAGAATTGGTCCACATTTGGGATTTCTTTTTCTAAATCAGGTCTGTAACGTTCGGATAAACATCCGGTCACAAAAACTTTATCAACTAAACCGCGTTCTTTTTTGTCGGCATATTCCAGAATCATATTTACTGATTCTGCCTTGGCATTATCTATGAATCCACAAGTATTGATAACAACAATGTTACCTTCTTCTTCGTGAACTACATCTTTTCCGCTGGCTTTTAATTGTCCCATCAGCACTTCGCTGTCGTACACATTTTTGGAACACCCAAGAGTGATTACATTGATTCTATTCTTTTTTAAGGACTTGGTTCTCATATATTTATATTCCCGATATTTTGGGAAGTTGGCAAAATTACGATTTTTATTTTTAGGAGTACAAATCTTTGTTTACTTATGAACTTTTGAAATTAAAAAACCACTTCAATAAATGAAATGGTTTTTTCTTAGAATTTATTATCTAAAAGGCTACATCTCAAACAACAAAGTCATCGAGAAGTTATTATTTGTAGTATTGATTCTGGCTCCATCAGTAAATCCTTGGTTAAAAAAGGGTTGTTGTGAATTTCTTTGAGCATTAGTATATGAAAAATCCAATTTGAACATACCAAAATTATATCCTAAACCTCCTGAAAAAGAGTTTAAATCGCCAATGGTTGTTCCGTTCTTGTATGGACTTTCTTCAAAACGATAGCCACCTCTAAGGCTCCATTCCTTGATTTTATATTCACCACCTAGTCGCAATTCTCCTGAAGTAGCTAGAGTATTACTCATTTCGTTGTTAACTTCTCTATAATAAGGATCATTTTCTGGTCTAAATTGAGTGTTACCATAATCTTTTATAGAGTAATCAATGCTTATTAATCCAGTTTTCCCAAAGACATATGCAAAACTTCCTGTAATCTTACCAGGAGTATCTAATTCGTAGGGAGCATAATAATTGATAATATTTGGATCGACTACATCTGGTGGCAATTCATTGATAGTATTGGCGCTCACAGCAACTAGTTTTTGTGAGAACTCATCACTCAAATTATACCATACCGGCGAATCATAAGCCAACCCTAAACGGATTTCATTAGTGATTTTCCCAATAACTCCTACTTGAAATGAAAATCCCGTGCCATAGGTGTGTAAGTTATTGTCAAAACGTAAATTTTTTACGGTGTAATCGGTGCTTAAAGGGTTGTTATTGAATTCATAAAAACTTGTGGACTGTGTGAAATCTGTGAAATGAGAATTTAAGTTGATACCGATAAACAATTTATCTTTATATGAAGTGGCAGCATTAAATGATAATTTCCCGTTATATCCATTAGAATAAATGCTGTTTTCCTGATGGTAATTGCCTCCGGATGTTACGTTTGAGGTGTATTGCATGTTATTTGGAAGATTAGTAACAGGATTGATAACATACCCTTGGTAACCCAAATAAGCTTGTTGTCCACCGTGATCTAATTCGCTATAAGATGAATTTTGCAAAACATCTAGCGGAACTCCATTAGCATAATTAACAAAATATTTTGCTATAGAATTAGTTGGGTTTGTTCCGGCAGAAAACACTGAATTGTCAAAATTATTCATGTTTTCATAGTTTATCGCAGTCGAAAACTTTTTCCAATCGCTAGCTGGATTTTGGTTTCTAAAAACAAAAACGCCACCGGTCTGATTCATATCAAAAGAACTATCAGAGGCTGAAGTGTTAGTTCCAAAATAATTTGAATCATTTTTTGTATTGAAAGTACTTAAAGTTATTGTGATTTGATTATTTGCAAAAACGGCAGAACCTGCAGGATTTACATTTATGGATGATAAATCGCCGCCAAGTGCTCCAAAAGCACCACCCATAGCTCTAAAACGAGCCGTTCCGTTTAAGTTATCTTGCGCATAACGCATGGCATCAGAGATTTCTTGTGATTGAGCAACACTAAAAGTGAAACCAGCAAATAAAAGGAATATATAATTTTTCATCTTTTTTCAATTAAGGTTTTATATTTTTTTTACAAAAACGGAAAAATAATTATCTTCTTCCACCTCCGCCACCTCCGCCAGATGATCTTCCGCCACCTCCGCC
>JAEMQE010000203.1 GCA_022758945.1 Lentimicrobium sp.
AAAGCCAGTCTTCATATAGTAGCCATAAGTGCTTTAACCATTTTTGTTATTGGATTAAGCATCCACAATCAAAGCCGAAACATCAATTTGATTGCTTTTCTAGTGTTTATGAATGGCGTTGTGGCTTCCTCAAGATTGGAAATGAAAGCGCATACTCCTAAAGAATTGGTGATTGGATTTCTTTTGGGAGTTATCCCGCAGCTTTTTTTGTTGCATTTTTGGCTATAAAATATAGAACATAATCCCAATATTCAACGAATTCATATCAATGGATTCATTAGCTGTTTTAGCCGATTGAAACAAGGAATTTAAACCATAATAAGCATACACATTTATAGAATTATAACCCGCTGAAAGATAAGCTCCGTATTGAAATTTATTAAAATCTTTATTATTGGTTATCACTATTTTGCCTTGTGCATCTTCATAAACTGATTTATCATAAATCAAATAACCCATTTTAAATCCCCCGTAAATTCGCCAAAATTTATGACTATCATACGTTGAAGTCCGCCACCTAAACTCTATGGGCACTTCGACCAAAAATTGCGTAAATCTGTTTTTATTATAGGTGATAGTGGGGTCAATAATCGAGTAAACCGGCATTTGATTAAATTCTGTAATAGCGAGATTTTGATTGTAATTGTTGTATGAAAAACCAAGTCCAGGAGCTATCGCAATAGTTCTTTTTTTATTTATGGGCATGTCTCTAAGAAATCCCAAAGAAAATCCTGATGAAAATTTATCTTGAGTTAAACCCGCTGGTTTGTTTTGTAAAGTATTGAGGGTAAATCCAAAATAAAACTGATCCTCTCTATAAAGTGAATCTATTTTCACTGGAGTCAAAACTGGATTGGTGCTTTGCGAAAAAACATTGACCACAGTGAATAAAAGAAGTGTTTGGACTACTAAACGCATATTGAATTTTTGTGGGATAAATTTACAAAAAAAAGGCAACCGAAAGGCTACCTTTTTTAGATTATAAAAATTATGTTGCAGAGAGGATGGGATTCGAACCCACGTTATGTTGCCATAAACACGCTTTCCAAGCGTGCGCCTTCAGCCACTCGGCCACCTCTCTATTTAATTTGAGGTTGCAAAGAACACGAAAAAATTTGACTTAAGAAAATTATAATTCGCTTTTTATGACAATTCTCCACGTAACGAAGTTTCGAAAATTGTTTTGAAAATTGTTGGCGATACATTTTGGCCCAATAAGTACATTAATTTAGTAATTGCCGCTTCGGTAGTGATGTTTTTGCCTGAAATGACTCCAATTTCTTTCATTGAAGTACTCGTTTCATATTTTCCCATAGTCACGCTTCCTATAGAACATTGCGTTACGTTAACAATTTGCAAACCTCTGGATATTCCGTTTTTCAAAAGTGACAAAAACCATTCTTCGGTGGGTGCATTTCCGGCTCCGTAAGTTTCAAGAACTATTCCTTTAAGTTCAGGAATACTAAGAATGGCTGTCAAAACAGTTTCAGTAATACCCGGAAACATTTTAATAATTACCACGTGAGTTTCCAAATTCTTATGAATTCTCAATTTTTTCACTCTTGCCTTTGGAAGAAATAATTCAGGATATGTTTTTAATAGTACTCCAGATTCAATCAAAGTGGGATAATTGGGCGAAATAAATGCGTTAAAATTTTCTGCATTTATCTTTGTAGTTCTGTTGCCTCGATACAATTTGTACTCGAAATAAAGACATACTTCGTTAATTAACGGTTTGTTGTCTTGTCTTAAAGAAGCAATTTGGATGGCCGTTATTAAATTTTCCTTGGCATCGGTTCTTAAATCTCCGATGGGCAATTGTGATCCAGTGAAAATTACGGGTTTTGATAAGTTTTCGAGCATAAAACTCAATGCCGATGCGGAATAAGACATCGTATCAGAGCCGTGTAAAACTACAAATCCATCAAATCTAGTATAATTATCTTCAATAATCACGGCAATTTCCGTCCATTTTTCGGGATTCATATTGGAGGAATCAATTGGCATTTCGAAAGAAACCGTTTCTATATGACATTCCAATTGCTTTAATTCCGGGATTTTTTGAAGTAATTTCCCGAAATTGAAAGCCTTTAGAGCTCCAGTTTCAAAATCCTTCTGCATACCAATGGTTCCGCCGGTATAAATCAAAAGAATTTTGGCTTTAGATTGCATTTTCGTATTTCAATTTATTGACAACAGGATTGGCATACATTGCCAAGAAGCTTTGCAATGCCAATGGGTCATTATGATCAATTCGCATTTCTAATCTGCGTTCAAAAAGCGATTTTTCGTTTTCTGTGTACAAATGTTCATAGGTAGTGGTTTTATGCAAAAGATCGTAAGCGATATAATTTGTAGGCCACAATTTATAGTTGCGCAAAATAGACTCGTCAATGACTTGGGCCAATGCTTGAATTTGTCTATTGGAATTATCAAATTCTGATTTTATGACATCTAATTCCTCATCCAGAACATCTCCAACGTGAAGATGAATTCTCCTCTTTTGCCCCATAACTCCACTCATCAAGTTGATAAAATCCTCGTTCTTTTCCTTAATGTAAATTTCTTGTTTGGCTTCAGCCAAAAGTTGCGGCATTTTTAAAGCATCAGTCGGGTCGTATTCATAAGAAATTGAAACAGGAACTATTTGGATTTTCTTAAAATAATCCATCAAATTTTCTTCGTCAGAAGCCATAGCCAACATTTTTAAAACCCCGGGATTTGTAGCGTCGTTTCCATCTTTGGTTCTTCCTTCTCGTTGAGCTATCCAAACTGACCTGTTTTCGTGTTGCAATAACTTGCTAATATATTCGGATAATAATTTTGAACTTTGCAACATTTCTCTTGGCGTCAATCCTCTTTGAACCAAAAAGTTGCGATTTAATCTTGCTAATTTTCTCAAGAATGATTTTTGAACCAAATTGTCTCCAATAGCCGATGCAGTCATCACTAATTTATGCTCGAACAAACAAGCATTCAGCAATGAAGTGTCTAAAAGAATATCTCTATGATTGGAAATAAACAAGTAAGACGTGTTTTTTTCTAGCTTTTCAAAACCCGAAGTTGTTAATCCATCGGAAGTTTTTTCTAACACTTTTTGGAGCGATTTGTATATGAAATTACATTGAAAATCCCTAGTAGAATGAGTTCGTAGAAGCTGTTCTTTCCATACTTCATCCTGAAGATCTGGAAAAGTAAAGTTCATCAGCGCCTTCATCATTGGGTGATGAACTACGGTTTGAATAGCATCGTTAACTTCGGTTTCATAAAACGGACGAATAGCGTCAAATTTTGACATATTATATTTTTTATAAGAACAAATGAACAATTTTTTTATCAAAAATAGTCGAATTCTATGTTAAATCCCAAATATAGCTACAGAATTTTCAGTAGTAATCCGTGCAATTTCTTCTTGAGGCAAATTATAAATTGTAGCAAGTTTATCGACAACATTTATCAAATAACTACTTTCATTGCGTTTCCCACGGAAAGGAACGGGTGCCAAATATGGAGAATCCGTTTCAAGAACAATATGACCCAAATCGATTTGGTTCAAGAACTGGTCAATTTTTCCGTTTTTGAAAGTTACCACACCACCTATTCCAAGTTTCATATTATATGAAATCGCTTTTATAGCGTGCTCATAAGTCCCTGAAAAACAGTGAAAAATTCCAAACAAATCAGCCGATTTTTCTTCTTCCAAGATTTCGAAAATTTCGTCGAAAGCTTCTCGACAATGAATCACGATGGGTAATTTATAGTGTTTTGCCAATTGAATTTGTTTTCTGAAAGCATTTTTTTGCTCTTCTAAATGCGTTTTATCCCAATACAAATCGATGCCCATTTCGCCCACGGCTACGAATTTTCTCTTGGCCAATTCCTCTTCAACGTGCTGTAATTCTTCGAGATAATTGTCTTTGACGTGAGTAGGATGCAAACCCATCATCAAAAAAATATTTTTGGGATAGGCGTTTTCCAAATCATACATTGCTTTAGTAAAAGTTGAATCGATGGCGGGAATAAAAAACCGTGAAACACCAGCATCAATAGCACGCTGAATCATTTCGTTGCGATCTTCATCAAATTCAGTAGAATATAAATGGGTGTGGGTGTCGGTAATTGTCATTGCAAATTTAATTTAGCTGCAAAGATACAATCTTGCTCAAAAAAACGAACTATATAAGGAATTTAAGAAACTAGCCTATTTTTATAATTGTCATTTCGACGAAGGAGAAATCACGCACAGCGAGCAACTGATGTGATTTCTCCTTCGTCGAAATGACAAAATAATGAGTGAAATTTAATCCAATTCATTCAACAATTCTTGTACTTGGTCGTAATCCTCATAATCATCAGGGATTGTCAACAAAATTTCTTTGCAGGATTTATAGTCTTTCTGTTTCAATTTTAATAGCGCTAAATACCAAATCGCTTTGTTTTTATAAATAGAAGTTCCTGATTTCAATTCTGATAAATTGGTTTCGGCTTTTTGAAATTGATTGTCTTCCAAAAGCGAAACCGCATAGAAATACTGAATCTCTGGCGATTTAGTTGAATTTAAAGCTGCTTCGAAATAGGGAATTGCGGCTTTATAATTCTTGGCATTAAATGTTACTTCAGCCAATTTTAAGTTTTGGTTTATATCACCTCTTTCCGTGAAAGTTGCCATTTCTGGATTATTATAATCGTCAAAAGATGGGTTGATATTCTGAAAAACAAACAATCCCACCAAAATAGCCACCGAAGCTGCAATTGCATATTGCCAAGGTTTCAAAGAAACAACTTTAGATTTTTTAGCTTTGAAATGTTCCTTGGAAATTGATTTTAGATTCTTTTTGAAAGCTTTTAAATTCTTTTCATTCCCAAATTTATTCACCAAATGAAGATTCAATTCCTTGAAAATTTCAAATGCGGAAGCGAATTCTGTGTCTTCAGACAATTGTTTTTCGAAGTTTGTTTTTTCTTCGGCTGACAATTCGTTTTCGAGATATTGACCAAATAATATGTAGCGTTCGTCGTTCATCGTTAGGTAATTTTTAAAGATTTAAAGCGATTTGTTTCTTGAATCCACTGGGTCAATTGACCAACGCACAATGATTTTTTCTTTCGAACATAGCCATAAGTCACGTTGAGTTTTTTGGCAACTTCCTCCATCGATTTGATGGCGAAACTCAGTTTCAATAATTCTTGGCATTTGTCGCCCAGTTTAAGAAACATCAAGTCGAAAAGTTGCTGCTTTTCGTCGAATACTTCGGTTTCTGTCACCATTTCCTCGGTAGATTCATTTATAGATGGCATATCTTCATCGATTGTTACCCCTTTATTCGAAGATTTTTTTATTTCGTTTAACCATTTTCTTTTGCACAATAAAAAAAAGTAGGCATCAAACGGACAAGTGAGTTGCAGCTTATTGGCTTTGGCCTGATTGAAAAGCAAAATCATTATTTCCTGAACCACATCTTGGGCTTTGTCTTCATCGCCAGAATTGTTCCTTATATAATGAACCACTTTTGGAACGAACTTCTTAT
>JAEMQE010000140.1 GCA_022758945.1 Lentimicrobium sp.
TGCACAAGGAAATAATATTGGGTCTGGAGTAAATGTATAAATACCGCTAGTTGTGTTATTTATTGTTGCTGGAGACCAAGTACCTGTAATTGGAATTGCATTTGTAGAACTCGAAGGCAATAATGGAACTGGGGTTGTTCCTGAACAAAAAGGAGGAATTGGTGCAAAAGTAGGAGTTGTGGTTGTTGCTCCACAAGGCACAGTACATTTCCAAGTTTGTGTAGCACAAGGATGAGTTGTTGCTGTTAATACAATAGTAGCTGATTGTCCTGGCGACATCCCGAAAACCTGTTGATGTGATACTGTTGTAGTTCCAGAACCGGATAAACCTCCTGTAGTTGTATATGTATAATTATACGAATTATCAGGAATCAACAGACTATTTCCCCAATCAAAAAACACAGAAGAACTTTTATCTGCTGGCAAAATTTGAGAAGGATCACATGTATAACCCACAATAAATGCCCCATTATCAGCTACTACGTTAACTACAATTGGAGTTCGCGGAGTACTTTCTAAACCAGCAATAGTTTGAGTAACATAATAAGTAGCTGAACCAACAGTGGTTGTTATTGGTGTGGGAGCCACGGGAGATGGTATTTCTAAAGGCCCATTTGTTAGATACCAATTCAAGGTTCCTCCTCCTGAAGGAGTTGCTGTTAATGGTGATGCAACACTATTTTGGCATAAATATATTGGCGTAGTAACTGTAGGTGGTGCTGTGGCAAGAATCTTACTTTCATAACTACTCATATTGCTTTTACCGAAAACATTTGTATTCGAAAAAGTAATTATCAAGAACAGAAAGGCGAACGACCTGAAAATTTTTTTCATAATTATAGGTTTTAGGTTGCTTTAAATTTGGGGGAAATTATAGCAATATTTCGTAAATATATAAAATTTGATTCTTCAACAAAACTAATTATATAATTATTGTCCAACTTAGAAAAAAGTTACCCTAAAATACGAAAGTTTTAGAACAAAAAAAAGACCCGAATAAAATTCGGGTCTTTCCTATAATTTATTTTAAATCTAAACCATTTTAAGTATTGTGCTCTCTTTCAATCTTTTTATGTTCTTCTTCAGACATTGTGTCACACAAAACAGGAGTTGCGATAAACAATGAAGAATACGTTCCCACAACAATACCTATAAGCATTGCGAAGATAAATCCACGAATAGACTCTCCACCAAAAACAAACATAATCAATAATACCAAAATCATTGTTAACGAAGTATTGATTGTTCTGGACATTGTACTATTAATAGATTGATTCACGATGCTGTTGAAATTTCCTTTGGCTTTTTTACCATCCAAGAATTCACGAACTCTATCAAATACAATTACGGTGTCATTCATCGAATAACCAATAACGGTAAGAATCGCAGCGATAAAGTGTTGGTCTATTTCCATACCAAAAGGCATAAATTTGTAACACAAAGAGTAAATTCCCAATACGAAAATAACGTCATGTATAACAGCTGCAATCGCACCTAAACTGTATTGCCATTTTCTAAAACTGATTATCAAATACAAACCTACAATAAGCATCGCACCAAGTACTGCCCAATATGCATTGGTTTTAATATCCTCAGCAACTGTTGGTCCTACTTTAGAGGCTTGTACAATACCAAATATTTTACCATCATAAGCATTTACAAATCTATCATAAGTCAATCCTGCGGAATAATGTTTTTTCAAATTATCGTACAACAATTTATTAACTTCTTGATCTGCTTCTATTCCGTGCTCTTGAACTTTATATTTTGTTGTAATTTTTAATTGATTGTCTTTACCAAAAACTTTCACTTCGGCGCTACCATCAAATACTTTACCTAATTCTGCTTTTACTACTTCAACTTCAATTGGTTTTTCAAAACGAACCTGAAAAGTTCTTCCTCCAACAAAATCAACTCCTTGATCCAAACCATTGGTTGCCAATGAATAAATACTTACAATTGTAACAATTGCTGAAAATGCATAAGTCCATTTTTTGATACTCAAGAAATCAAAGTGGAAATTCGTAAAGAAATTTTTAGAAAAATTAGTTACAAATGATAATTTATTGTTTTTGCTTATTGTCCAATCAATAAAGATTCTTGCAATAAAGATTGAGGTAAACAATGAGGTAATGATACCAATTAACAAGGTAGTTGCAAATCCTTTTATTGGTCCTGAACCAAAAATAAACAACACACCACCAGTTAATATGTGGGTTACGTTTGCATCAACAATAGAACGCATTGCCCCTTTCCAACCATAGGATGTTTTTACAGCATCTTCGAGTGATTTCCCGGAACGCAATTCCTCTTTTGCTCTTTCATAGATGATGATATTGGCATCTACCGCAGTACCCATTGTCAAAACAATACCTGCAATACCTGGTAAAGTAAGCACAGCACCTAAACTTGCTAAAATTCCGAATAAGAATAATAAGTTGACTGCCAATGCAACATTCGCGTACCAACCTGCTTTTCCATAATAAACCATCATCCAAAGTGACACTAATAATAACCCTAAAAGAGCTGAATTAGTACCATTATCAATAGCTTCCTGACCCAAAGATGGCCCAACCACATCTGATTGAACAATATCAGCAGCGGCAGGAAGTTTACCTGCTCTCAATACATTAGCTAAATCTTTAGTTTCTGAAATATCAAAAGTACCTGAAATCTCAGATCTACCTCCTGAAATTGGACCACTAGAAACACCTGGTGCAGAATAAACAATATTATCCAAAACAATAGCGATATTGCTTTTTTGAGTATAAGCTCTTCCTGTCAATTCTTCCCAAGTTTTAGAACCTTGACCATTCATTTGCATAGAAACTGCAGGTTTTCCTGATTGATCAAAAGTATCTTTTGCATCAGTAATAACGCCACCACTCATTGCTGCAATATTATCTCTATTTCCTTTTAAAGCGTATAATTCTACTGCATCAATTTCTTTTCCTTTGGCATCTTTAAGAGTTGTTGGTTTTCCCCAAACAAATTTTGCATAATGTTGGTCTGGCGCCAATAAAACTCTTATGTCAGCTCTTCTTAAATAACCTCCAACAACAGCTGTATCTTTTGGCGAAAACATTCCCAAAACGGGTCCACCACCTTGTTGAATAATTTTATCTAATATTGGATTGTTTCCTTTTTTAGCCGCAGTTGAATCTTTTTTATCAGTTAATAAAGCACTCAATGTATCTTTAACAACCGCCTTAACTTCTGGAGTTTTGATTTCAGTTTTTTTCAAGGCTTCGTTTGCAGCCATTAAGAAATTACCAATTTCATCTATTTTGTATGTTTCCCAAAATTGCAGTTGTGCAGTACTTGACAATAATTTTTTAGCACGATCCACATCTTTTGCACCAGGAAGTTCCACAAGAATTTGTCCTGAATTTCCTAATTTTTGAATATTAGGTTGAGTTACACCAAATTGATCTATACGTTTTCTTAATACTCCAAAAGCACTATCAACTGATTCATCTACTTTTTTACGAATTACTTTTTGCGCTTCGGCATCGGTCATTTGAAAATTAATTCCATCATCACCTTGCAAAGTTCTGTTTGCAAAAATATCAGGAGAAGCCAGTTTTACTGTTCCTTTAGAATTGGCTTCAAAAGCTTCGAAAAAGGCATCAATATAAGCTTGATTTCCTCTTTGGTTTGCAGTTGCATCGGCCAATGATTTATTGAAAACCGGGTTTTTAGAATTATTTGCTAATCCTTTCAAAACATCTTTTACCGATATTTGCAATATCACGTTGATACCACCTTCTAAGTCAAGACCTTTGTTGATTTGTTTGTCTTTTACTTCGTTAAAAGTAAATTTTGTAAAGCCAAGATTGAAAACATCTTCTTTTCCAATGGAATCTAGATATTTTGATTCTTTATCAGGATTTCCTTTAGCAAACGTTTTTGCGTCATCTTTTATTTTACTTGAAACGAAAGTGAATGAAAGTTGGTAAATGCTTACCAATGCAAATAGAATTGCGAAAAATTTAATAAGTCCTTTATTCTGCATTATTACTAAAAATTAATTGTTTATTGTATTTTTTTTGGTTTCAACCCTTGTAAAATAAGCCATAACCCACATTTTTATCTAAAAATAAAACGTTATGATTTACCTCATCATTTTTTGACCGAGCAAATATATAATTAACGCAAAGATTAACCAATTTATTTATTGATTAATGTCAAAAAAAAGACTGCAAAAGTGCAGTCTTCTCTATTTTATCCCAAATTTATTATGCTAAAACCGATTTTAGGTCAGCATTCATATTTCGAACAGCGTCTGCACTTTTGGCGAAAGCCGCTTTTTCAGCATCACTTAATTTAATATCAAGAATTTGTTCGATTCCGTTTTTACCTATAATACAAGGAACACCAATGCAAATATCGCTTTGACCGTATTCTCCTTCTAACATTACTGAACAAGCTATCATTTTCTTTTGGTCATTCAAGATACTATCCACTAAATACGCTACCGAAGCTCCCGGTGCATACCAAGCTGAAGTTCCTAAAAGTCCAGTTAAAGTAGCTCCACCAACCATTGTGTCTGCAGCAACTTTAGCCAATTCTTCTTCTGATAAAAATTCAGAAACTGGAATACCATTATAAGAAGCCAATCTTGTCAATGGGATCATTGTTGTATCACCGTGACCGCCAATAACCATTGCCGAAACATCATTTGATGGTTTGTCCAATGCTTTTGACAAATAATATCTAAAACGAGAACTGTCAAGCGCTCCACCCATTCCTATAATTCTGTTTTTTGGCAAACCTGTAGCTTTCAATGTCAAATACGTCATTGTATCCATTGGATTTGAAACTACGACAATAATTGCATTTGGAGAATGTGTCAAAACATTATCAGCAACTGTTTTTACAATTCCTGCGTTGATGCCAATTAATTCTTCACGCGTCATTCCTGGTTTTCTTGGAATCCCTGATGTAATAACCACTACGTCACTACCTGCTGTTTTAGAATAATCATTAGTAACTCCTGATACTTTAGTATTAAAACCTGTATTGGTGGCACATTGAGAAATATCCATTGCTTTACCTTCGGCAAAACCTTCTCTAATATCTAATAATACTACTTCACTAGCAATTCCTCTATAAGAAATTGAATCTGCGCAAGATGCTCCCACATTTCCTGCTCCTACAATTGTAACTTTCATTTTTATATGTTTATTTGTTGTTTATAATTCCTCACCCCGACCCTCTCCAAAGGAGAGGGAGACTGGAGTTGATTTATTTCCCTTTGTGATTAACTACAAAATCTGAAATCTTTCTTAAGCATCAATATTGGCGTAAACTGCATTTTTTTCGATAAATTCTCTTCTTGGTGGCACTTCATCTCCCATTAGCATTGAGAAAACTCTGTCTGCCTCTGCAAGACTATCAATGTTTACCTGACGTAAAGTTCTAAAACCTGGATCCATTGTTGTTTCCCACAATTGTTCTGCATTCATTTCTCCAAGACCTTTATAACGTTGAATGGCTGCGCTTCCGCCCATTTTC
>JAEMQE010000193.1 GCA_022758945.1 Lentimicrobium sp.
TCATTTTCGTAAAACATTCGAATATCGCCAATTTGATACAACAACATCGCAATTCTTTCGATTCCCATCCCAAAGGCAAAACCAGTGAATTCTTCTGAATTGATGTTACAATTTTTCAAAACATTAGGATCGACCATTCCGCAACCACCAATTTCTAACCAACCGGTTCCTTTGGTAATTCTATAATCGGTTTCCGTTTTTAAACCCCAGTAAATATCAATTTCGGCGCTTGGTTCCGTGAACGGAAAATACGATGGACGAAGACGAATTTTTGATTTACCGAACATTTCTTTGGTAAAATATAAAAGCGTTTGCTTTAAATCGGCAAAGGAAACGTCTTTGTCAATATACAAACCTTCGACTTGGTGGAAAATACAGTGCGAACGCGACGAAACAGCTTCGTTACGGAAAACTCTTCCTGGAGAAATCGTTCGAATCGGTGGTTTATTGTTTTCCATATAACGCACTTGAACGGATGAAGTGTGCGTGCGCAACAAAATATCTGGATTAGTCTGAATGAAAAAAGTGTCTTGCATATCACGCGCCGGATGGTATTCTGGAAGGTTTAATGCGGTAAAATTATGCCAATCGTCCTCAATTTCCGGACCTTCGGAAACGTTGAAACCAACGTTGGAGAAGATATCGATAATTTGGTTTTTTACCAAAGATATTGGGTGACGAGAACCTATAATTACTGGCTCAGCCGAACGTGTTAAATCACCGTAAAAACCTTTGATTTCTTCTTTGCTTTCTAAAGATTCCTGAATAGATTTTACTTTATCCTCAGCGGAAGATTTTAGCAAATTGATTACTTGTCCAAATTCCTTTTTTTGATTGTTGGGCACGTTTTTGAATTCGGCGAAAAAGTCTTTCAAAAGTCCTTTACTTCCTAGAAATTTGATTCGGAATGCTTCTAGTTCTTCCTTGTTTTGTGTTGAAAAAGCCTTTGCTTCGCCAATATATTCTTTTATCTTGTCTATCATTTTCATCCAATAATTGAGAGTGCAAATTTAAGAAATTTGTTTGAGGTTTAAAGTTTAAAGTTTAAAGTTTCCACGATAAATCTGAAATCTGCAATCGTTACTCTGAAATCATCAATCAATTAGTTCTCTTTCGATAAAATAATTTACAATGGCTTCTTTCATCAAAACCGATTGTTCTCCCGCTTTTAGTGCCGGCAATTCCTCTTTTACCCTGTAATGAGGCCAACCTTCCTCATCAAAAAATTCAAATTCATAGAAACCATACGGTTCTAATAATCGGCAAATAGCGATGTGCATTAGGTTTAGTTTTTCGTCTTTTTCGTAGGTCTGGTGCACTTTTCCAAGTTCCTGAACACCAATTAAATAAATTATGGCATCCAAATCCAGGTCTTCACCTTGAGAAAATTGATTGGAAAGTATCATTACAAGCTGTTCCCAGCGTTCTTTAAGTTGTATATCTCTTGACATTTGATTGTAGATTGCAGATTTTAGATTTTAGATTTCGGATTTTTTGAATCTGAAATCTAAAAATCATAACTCTAAAATTGTTTTGGCAAATATAAGAAGTTGAAAATGGAATATTCTTTTATATTTGTCTTTCGAACTTCAAAAAGCATAAAATGAGTTTTTTAGATATTGTTTTGGGTGTTTTACTTGCCTTAGGTTTGTACAAAGGCATAAGAAATGGTCTTTTTGTGGAATTGGCTTCATTAATCTCCTTGATTTTAGGAATATATATTGCCATAAAATTTTCATTTTTAGCAAAAGTAATGCTCTCTGGATTGGTTCATTGGAACCCAAAAACTATCCAAATTACTGCTTTTATAATCACCTTTCTTTTGGTTGTTATCGGCATTTCTATTATGGCAAAAGTACTTACCAGCGTTGCTAATTTTGCGCAATTAGGAGTGATAAACAAACTAGGTGGTGGATTTTTTAGACTATTAAAAACGATATTGGTAATCAGTATCTTTTTGAATCTTTTCGAAAAAGTAAATTTCAACAATACGTTTGCCAAAAAAGAAACTTTAGACAAATCACTGTTTTATCGTCCAATCCAAAAAACAGCAGGATTCATTTATCCTTCGATTGAAAAATGGTATGAAGATTTAAAGAAAAAGTAATCTGTTTTTACTTCACTTCCTTAATTGCAGTTTTTTCAATCCAACCTTCGGTTCCGTCTGTCAATTGAATTTTTTTCCAATTTTCCAATGTTTCCTGAACAAAAACCTTGGTGCCTTCGTGGAGTGTGAAAACCGTATTGCTTGCCATTTGTGGCTCACTTTTTACCAAAACCATTTCAGCAAAAACAATTGCAGGTCTTTCATTTTCGAAATCATTCTTCTCAGAAATTGCTGCCGAAACACAAATCAAAAGCAGAAAAAGTAAGGCAAACATTCCAAAGAAAAATATTCTTTTGGATAAAGCAATTTGGGAGAAATAATATCCAATAAAAAAAAGTAAAAACAGCGTAGAAAATGCAACTGAAATCCACGCCCAAGTGTTGTAATGAAAGGTCGAAGTAAGATTGTGAATCGTTTTTGAAAAGCCCACTTTTGGAATATCTTTTACTTCGTCAATGGTCATTTTTTGTGCAAATTTCAAGTTATTTTGTATTTCGGCATCGTCTGGATTGAGCACTAATGCTTTTTCATAATTATAAATTGCCGGGGCAACCTTGTTCAATTTATAATAACAATTTCCAAGATTAAAATACAATTCCGCCGATTGATGTTTGGTTGCCAAAACACTTTCATATTCTGAAATCGCTTGTTCATATCTTCCTTTTTGGTACAAATAATTCCCTTTTTCAAAGCCGTTTTGGGCAAAGAAAACTTGGGTTGTGAGTAGTACTATAAAAATTATCTTTTTCATAAAAAAAATTTAAACACAAAGGACACAAAGAAGGCACAAAGTTCACTATTTAAAGTATTCCATTGACCACTCTTCTCACTCCTTCTTTGAGTAATTTGACATTAAAATTGATTAGTAATCCTAATTTACAATCTGACAATCTTAAATAAGTTAGTAATTGTGCCAGATGAATATCATTTAAAGCTTCAACAGATTTAATTTCTACAATAAATTTATCTTCTACTATAATATCGATTCTGTAACCAACATCCAACTTAACTTCTTCATAAACTAATGGTAATGCTTTTTGTTTTTCAACTTTTAAATTAGATTTTTTAAGTTCATAAAACATACATTCCTCATAAGCGCTTTCTAATAATCCTGGACCTAAAGTTTTATGTACTTTCAAAGCACATTCAAATACTATTTTTGAAATTTCGTTTTCAGTCATTAATATATTTTTAAAAACTTTGTGACCTTCGTGCCTTCTTCGTGTCCTTTGTGGTTAAGAAATCTGTTTTTCCAAATCCGAAATTATCAAAACTGCTTTGTCAAAATCCTGCTGAATTGTTGCACTTGATGATGGCGCAAAACGCGCCAACTCACAATTTTCTGTAAGATTTATAAACTCAATTACTGTTTCAGGACTTGCATTTCTGGATATCAAAAGTTCCTGAATGTTGCTTTTACTCATTTCTGATGTCTCGATGTGCAGTTTGGCTTTTAAGAAATTGTGCATTGCTTTTTCCAAAGCTACATAAAATGGTTCTCTGTTGTTGATTTGTTTTTTGGCTTCGGATAAATATTTCTTGGCCAATCTGTTGTTCATTTTTATTCTGTTACCAAAAACATCGCCGTCAATGGCGTCTTTTTTCTTTTTGAATACCACAATCATTGGAAGAATTAAAAACGGTAAAAACAGCAGACCATAAAATAAATTCGACCCTAAGAAATCATCATTATTCATTGATTTAAGATCGGTTTTTAATTTAATGAATTTGAATTGTTCGCTACTCGAAATTACATTTTTGGAATTTCCAGGCGTTGTTGTAGCTACTTGATCATTTGCCGATGGACCATCAAGAACATTAATCATTATTTCAGGTGAACTTATGGTTTTATACGTTCCTGAACCTATATCAAAATAGGAAAACTGCATTGGTTTTATGGGATAATTCCCTTTAAACTGTGGAATTATAGTATAATTATCTGTGATTTTACCTGACATTCCTGATAAAGTGGTGTTCACTTTTTCGTCGTGAACGGGATCGTACATTTCAAGTGAATTTGGAACTATCGGTTTTGGTAAATTGAACAACTTCATATTTCCGCTTCCTGAAACGCTAACCAATAAATCGAGACTTTCTCCGTTTTTTAAATTCGTTTTTGAAGGGGTTACTCTAAAATCAAATTTCCCTACAGCTCCAGAAAAATCAGCTGGTTTTCCAGCTTCAGGAAGTGCTCTTACAGCGATTGTTTTGGCTCCAGCCGAAACTCGTTTGTTTCCATTGGTAACAACTACTCGTCCGAACATATCTCTGCGATTCGTAGGCAATTGCACATCAATGTCTAATGACAAAGGTTCGATTACTAATTTTCCGGATTTTTGCGGATATAAAACCGTTTTTCTGAGCACTACAAAACGATATTTTTCGCCTTTAAACATTCCTTCTTCGCCAACGAGTTGTTTGATGTCGATGTTTTGACTCCAAAAATCATTGTATTTAGGTTTGTCCAATTCTCTCCAATTTGTGATTCCAATATTATAGCTGAAATATAGTTTGTAAACCACCGTAATGGGTTCATTGATGTATGGATTTGTTTTAGAAATATCGGCAACAAGATAAATATTGTCATCGGCCGAAATCTGTGTGTCGTTCGGGTCTTTTGGTTGTTCGACCGCATTAGTAACATTGATTTTTATTGGAGAAGTTTTATAAATTTGGCCATTATATTCTATCGAAGCTTGCCTGATAACTAGATTCCCTTTTTGAGTTGGCAAAAGATAATAGGAATAGATTTTTTCGAAAGAACTTTTACCATTTACCCAGGACTGACTCACTTGCTGACTTGGTCCGGCAATGATTTTAAATCCTTCAAAAGACGGTTGGTTAAAGTTGTCACCGTCAATATTCATAACGAAATCTATGCGAAGTCTTTCGTTTAATCCAAGGGTCGTTTTGCTAACTTTTGCTTCAAATTGTACTTGAGCCAAAAGTGAGTTACACACCATTAAAACTATCGCTATTATAAATTTTTTCATTGTTTTTTATGCTAATTGAATTACCAATCTTTTTCGGTCTGAACTGGTTTTCCTTTTACTTTTTGGGCATTTACTTTGTCTTGAATCTTTTTTTCTTCGTTGTTTACAGCATCCAAAAGATTTTCGGTTCTTTGTTTTGAAATTCCGCCAGGCATTGGTTTTGGTTGTCCGTCATCCTTAGGTTTTTCGTCTTTTTTATCCTTGTCTTTGTCTCCTTTATCGTCTTTCTTGTCTTTATCGCCGTCTTTTTTATCGTCTTTTTTGTCTTTGTCCTTGTCTTTTTTATCGTCCTTTTTATCTTTTTCTTTATCCTTGTTTTTGTCTTTATTCTTATCGTCTTTTGTAGGATTT
>JAEMQE010000173.1 GCA_022758945.1 Lentimicrobium sp.
GTTTAGTGAACAATAGTAGTCAATCATGTTTAAGTTTTTTTTAATATATTTGTTTTGGTTAGTTGGTTCTTCATCAAGGGCTTCTATTACATGGGTAGAAGCTCTAGTGAAGAATTTAAATTTAAGAATCAATTAAAAAATATAATAGATAAATTCATCAAAAAGAATAAACCTAACTCACAATCTAATTCTAATCAATTTTTATAAATAATCTTGTAAAAACAGACCAATACTTAAATCAATACAAAAATGAAAAAAAATAATACAGATACAGAACAAGAATCCCTTTATTCAGATTTAGATAAAATGAGTACTAAAGAATTACTCGTTAATATCAATGCTGAAGATAAAAAAGTACCTGAAGTAGTCGAAAAACAAATTCCAAATATAGAAAAATTAGTAGATGTTATAGTTTCAAAAATGAAACTTGGCGGAAGATTATTTTATATAGGAGCGGGTACTTCCGGCCGAATAGGAATTCTTGATGCGTCTGAATGCCCTCCTACTTTTGGAGTTCCAGACAATTGGGTAATCGGGATTATTGCGGGAGGTGATTCTGCCATAAGAAAAGCAGTAGAAAATGCCGAAGATGATTTCAATCAAGCTTGGAAAGATCTAACTGCTTATTCCATATCGAATCTAGATGTTGTTATAGGAATTGCAGCTTCAGGTAATACTCCTTATGTTATTGGTGGCTTAAAAAAAGCCCGCGAAAACAATATTATTACAGGAAGTATTTCATGTAATAGTGAAAGTCTAATATCAAAAGAAGCTGATTTTCCAATTGAATTAATTGTAGGCCCAGAATTCCTTACAGGAAGCACACGAATGAAATCTGGAACTTCTCAAAAATTAGTTCTAAATATGATTACAACATCCGTTATGATAAAACTGGGAAGAATTTCAGGTAACAAAATGGTTGATATGCAATTATCAAATAAAAAATTAGTTCAAAGAGGAGTTGATATGATTGTTGAAGAACTAAATATCGATGAAAATTTAGCAGCCAAACTATTAAAAAAACACAAAAGTGTTAGAGCCGCAATAATGAAAAACAAATAAGATTTAGATTTATTTAAAAATTTATAAAAGACAGCAAATGACTCCAAGCGCAATATTAATCCTTATCATTATCTACTTTGGAGTTTTATTCTTCATATCTCATGTTGTCAGTAAAAAAGATAGCAGCAATGAAGCTTTTTTTAAAGCCAATAAAAATTCAAAATGGTATTTAGTTGCTTTTGGAATGATAGGAACTGCACTTTCTGGAGTAACATTTATATCGGTTCCTGGTGAAGTTGGTGCTCCAAGTGGAGAACAATTTAAATACTTTCAATTTGTACTAGGTAATGCCTTAGGGTTTATAATAATTGCAAAATTATTATTGCCTTTGTATTATAGAATGAATTTAACCTCTATTTATGGCTATATAGAACAAAGAATGGGAACCTTTAGCTACAAAACAGCTGCAACTATTTTTTTAGTAAGTAGAACTGTCAGTTCCGCTTTCAGGCTTTATTTAGTGGTAATTGTATTGCAACGTTTTGTTTTTGATTATTATAAAATCCCTTTTTTTTTAACAGTGCTAATCTCCTTGATTTTAATATTTTCCTACACCTATCGAGGAGGACTTAAAACCATAATTATTACAGATTCGTTACAGACATTTTTTCTTATATCATCCGTATTTTTAACAATTTACTTTATTTGTACGAGTTTGGATTTAAGTTTAGTTAGTGCATTCGATGAAGTGAAAGATAGCAATTATTCAAAAATATTTTTCTTTGATGATTTTGTTACTAATAAGTTTCATTTTGTAAAACAAATCATTGGCGGAATGCTTGTTACCATTGCCATGGTCGGTCTTGACCAAGATTTAATGCAAAAAAATCTTAGTTGCAAAAATATTGGTGAAGCACAAAAAAACATGTTCACATTTACGGGAGTATTCGTTATAATCAATATTTTTTTCCTAAGTGTTGGGGCTTTACTTTACATTTATGCAGATAAAAATGGTATTTCTATTCCTTTGGACACTATTACAAATAAACCAAGAACTGATTTGTTGTTTCCAGAAATTGCATTAAATCATTTATCTATAATTCCTGCAATAATTTTTTTGTTGGGACTTATAGCAGCTACATTTGCTACTACCGATTCTGCATTAACAGCACTTACAACCTCTTTTTGTGTTGATTTTCTTGGTATGGATAAAAAGGAAAATCTGGGCAAAAAAAACATTGTGAGAACGAGACATTTAGTACACCTTAGTTTTTCAGGATTAATATTTTTAGTAATATTAGTCTTCAATTCTATCAATGATAGTTCAGTTGTTGGGATGATATTTAAAGTTGCATCTTACACTTATGGACCTCTTTTAGGATTATATGCTTTTGGTTTATTTCTAAAATCAAAAAAAGTAAATGATAAATTAGTCCCATTTATTTGCTTATTATCACCAATGGTAACTTATCTAATTAGTGAAAATTCCAAAACATTATTTTTTGGATATGTATTTGATAATGAATTAATTTTAATAAACGGACTATTTACTTTTATAGCATTATACCTAACAAGTATAACTACTAATGAAAAAATAAGTTTTTAAAAAAACATTCTTTAAAAGAAATAATGGAATAATCAATTAAAATTAAAAGGTGATATAAACCACAAAAATTCAACTATTTAAAAAAACTATAATTCAGATTTCGATGAAAAATTACTTAATAAAAATTAGCATATACTTTGTTCTAATAACTTTGGCTACTAATTGTGCAACTTCAAAAAAAACAGCTGTTTCAGATAATGCGGAAATCTATATTCCTCGAATTAAATCTGAAAGAACAACTTTTTTCAAAGATTCTGATGTTGAAACCCGTTGGGTGGACAGTATTTATAATAAAATGTCTCTTGATGAAAAAGTAGGACAACTTTTTATGATATCGGCATATTCTAATAGAGATTCCACCGAAACTAAGTCTATTGATAAATTGGTTCAAGATTATAAAGTTGGAGGACTTATTTTCTTCCAAGGCGGACCAATTCGTCAAGCAAAATTAACCAATCGATATCAAGCTGAATCTAAAGTTCCTTTATTCATCGCAATTGACGCTGAATGGGGTTTGAGTATGCGATTGGATTCAACGTATCGTTATCCTTGGAATATGACACTAGGTGCAATTCAAGATTTGAAACTTGTAGAAAGGGTTGGAGAAAATATGGGCAAGGAAAGCAAACGAATGGGAATTCATTTTAATTTTGCTCCGGTTATTGACATTAATACAAATCCAAAAAATCCAATAATTGGTTTTCGTTCTTTTGGCGAAAACAAAGTTAGTGTTACCGATAAAGCCGTCGCTTTAATGAAAGGAGAACAAAGTCAAGGCGTTTTTTGTACAGGCAAACATTTCCCTGGACACGGTGATACTTCAACCGATTCACACAAAACATTACCTACTGTCAACTTTTCAAAAGAGCGCATTAATTTAGTCGAATTATATCCATACAAACGAATGTTTGACGAAGGTTTAGCGTCTGTGATGGTTGCGCATCTCAATATTCCGAGTTTGGAACCAACTGCAAATCTCCCAACATCAATTTCGCATAACGTGGTAACTGATTTACTCAAAAATCAGTTGGGTTTTGAAGGTATAATTTTTACTGATGCTCTCGGAATGAAAGGCGCAAGTAATTCTAAAGGTCCAGGCGATATTGATTTAGCAGCATTTATGGCAGGAAACGATATTTTACTTTGTCCAGACGATGTGCCATTGGCCATTGAAAAAATTAAAACTGCCTATAATGAAGGGACTATTTCCGAAGATCGTTTGGCATATTCGGCCAAGAAAATATTGCACTATAAATTTAAAGCCGGATTAAATAATTATAAACCAATTGATACCACAAACTTAATCCACGACCTTACCCCTTCTCAAAATGATGCCTTGCAATATCAATTATATGAAAATGCAGTTACCGTTTTGAAAAACAAAAAACAAATACTTCCTATAAAAAATCTAAATCAAAAAATTGCCTATGTAAAATTAGGAGATGCAACAAATAGTTCCTTTGTATCCACGCTAAAAAAATACACCGAAGTAACCGAAGTATCGAATACCAATATTGACAGTCTAAATGCTGAACTAAAAAATTATAATACAGTTATCGTTGGTTTTCATAAATTGGACAAAGCTTGGGAAAAACAAGATTTTACAGAAACTGAATTGCTTTGGTTACAAAAAATTGCCAAAAATAATAAAGTGATTCTAGATGTTTTTACAAAACCCTATTCCCTTTTGTCAATATCCAATTTTAAGAATATCGAAGGATTGGTGCTTTCATACCAAAATTCAAATATTTCTCAGGAAGTTTCAGCCGAATTAATCTTTGGGGCAATTCAAGCCAAGGGAAAATTACCAGTATCTATTAATAAATCCTTCAAAGTAAATGACGGTTTATCTACCGAAAAATTAAATCGTTTGGGTTTCACAGCTCCAGAAAATGTAAGTATGAATCCGTTGATTTTATCTAAAATTGACTCCATAGCACAAAAAGCTATTGACGGCAAAATGACCCCCGGAATTCAAGTACTTGTGGCTCGAAAAGGAAAAGTTTTTTACCAAAAATCTTATGGTTATCATACTTATGACAATAGCGAAAAAGTTTCAAATTCAGATTTATATGATATTGCTTCCCTTTCTAAAATGATTTCTACACTTCCAAACGTAATGCAATTGTACGACAAAAAAAAAGTTAAATTAGATACTCGACTTGGAACTATGCTTCCGTATTTTGCAAATTCCAATAAAAAGGACATCAATTTCAAGGATTTACTTTCCCATTACGCAGGACTTCAAGCTTGGATACCATTTTATAAAGCAACTTTGGATAAAAATAATATGCCTTTAGAAAAATACTATCGCAAGACCTATGATGCCCAGTTTTCCAGAAAGGTAGCCGACAGCCTTTTTATTCGAAATGATTATCACGACACGATTATGAAAATAATTGCCGATAGTCCTTTATCCCTAAAAAAAGAATACAAATACAGCGATTTAACGTTTATGATTCTGAAAGAATATTTAGAAAGAGTAACCCACAAAAAGTTGGATGTTCTAAGCCGAGAAAATTTTTATAATTCCATTGGAATGAATTATACCCTGTACAATCCGTTGCAAAAATTTGACAAAAAAGTGATTGCACCAACAGAAATTGACAATTATTTCCGACACCAAGTCATTCAAGGATATGTTCATGACCAAGGTTCAGCTATAGAAGGCGGAATTGCAGGTCACGCCGGGATTTTTTCCAATGCTATGGATGTTGCCAAAATGATGCAGCTGTTTTTACAAAAAGGAAATTATGGCAATCATCAATATTTTTCCGAAAAAACTTTCAATGATTTCAATACGTGTTATTTCTGTGCCGAAGGAGTTCATAGAGGT
>JAEMQE010000087.1 GCA_022758945.1 Lentimicrobium sp.
TTATTTGTGTTTTTATCGGTTATAATATATATTTACTATCCCAAATCTTATAGACTTAATATGACCAACACTAAAATCAGAGAAAGGAATTTCTCCAGTAAAATTTTGTGTTCATTTTTCGGACATAAAATAATCACCACCAGAAATGTGACGAACCACTTTAGGGAATATAAATGTTCCGTATGTGGTTTAGAGTTGACAAATGATCTTAAAGGTCATAAAACATTTCTGACTCCCGAGCTCAAAGACATTAATGAAACATTAAACAGTCTGTACAAAAAAAGACATTTCTCTATTTAATAATCTCATCCTAAAGCCCCAAAAAGATGCTATTACTATTACTTATAAAAAGCCTACTATTATTGAAACAAACAATAAATAGAAAACGAATTGCTCGAGTATCTGAGATTGATATTCCTTTGTAGCAAATAAAATACTGCTTAATCTAAAATTCTTTGTTAAAGTTATTTAAAGACATTCACATTTTTATAATTCCGAACGACAAAATCAAAAGTTGCATTGAGGACATTTCCCATAGATTTTGCTCTCTTAAAATTTATATCGTGAGTTAATCGAAATAATTCTACTCTTAATTGTTCGACATTTTCTTCTGGAGATATGGTATCGTTGCCCATAATTTGCAATAATTTTTTAATTCGGGTTTCGGCTGAATAAATTCTTTTGGCCAAAGCAGCTCTTTCCTCGTCTTTATATTGCTCAATTGAGCTATTCTGCAATTTATCTTTGACCAATTTTACCATTGGATAATTTTCCTTAAAAAACTGTGGTCGATACACTTTGAAATTCCCTTCGTAACATTGCTGGTCAAAATCTATCGGGCGGATTCTATAAACCACTTGGTCAAAGTCGTGAATGGGAACAATGACATAATTATAAGCTCTCATATCACCCAATAGCCGAATCATACAACGTTCGTTAAACTTGACAAACTCTTTTGCAATTTGTGATTTTTCGACCTCAGAACAATCTGTTAGTAGCGTCTTCATAAACACATCGCCGGGAATTCCCATAATATGTTCTTCGATCAGAGTGTCTTTATACACTAAAAAATGTATTTTGTCAGGGGAAAGAATGTGTTCTAATTCTAACCCGTAAACCCGGGAAGCATCCGCTTTTTTGACATAAAAATAAGTGTAATTATCATTCAAAATGTTCCTGACTTTTACTCGAAAAGGCTTTGAATTTCCAAAAGTACAGTAGTCAATAGCATCAACACTCAGGAATTTTATAATATCTAAATTACCATCTGAATGCAAATAGGAATATATTTTTTTTAGATTCAAATCAATTTCGTTTCTCTCAAATTCACTATAATAAACCCGAATCCACAATGTATCTACATCATGATTATCAAAAACATTTATAGCACCTGAGAAGCGTAATAAATCATCGTAATAAATAGAAACTTTAGATATACGATCAAATCGTTCCAAATAATCTAAAAATAAATTATTTAATGGATAGGTAGGTTTCTTAAAAACCATTATTGGTGCTTCACTCATTTTGAAAACATTTGATACAAATTTACATTAATATCGTTTGTTAATTCAAACTAAGACGATAAAATAGCTCCTTTTTATTATTTGAAAAGTTGAAATCAGGAAATCTTTAAAGTCAATATGCAATAGCTTTAAAAAAATACAGTTTTATAGTATATTTGTAACACTATGAAATGGGCACAAACAATTCTATTTTTCGTTTTTATTTGTTGTAATACGCTTAGTGTATCTGCACAAAATATTACTGTTGACGACTCTTATAGTGCGCAACAACTTGTCGAAAATGTGTTGGTAAACAGTTCTTGTGCCAATGTTTTGAATGCTGTTGCAACTGGTGACACAGCTGTTCCAGTTGGACAAAACAATAGTTATGGTTTTTTTACTAATGCGGGAGGAAGTTTCCCTTTTACAGACGGAGTTCTTTTGAGTACGAGTTATGCACAAAAAGCAATTGGGCCTTTTAACGACATCCCTACTAATATTATTGGCAACGATGGCGATGGAGGCTGGCTAGGTGATTCAGATTTGAATCAAATATTAAATATTTCCTCAGTAACTGCTACTGTTTTAGAATTCGATTTCATTCCATTAACTAATTTTTTAAGTTTTGATTATATTTTTGCATCAATTGAATATCATGGCACGGGCTCTTGCAACTATACCGATGGATTTGCTTTTTTAATTAAAGAAAATACACCTGGTTCTGTTTATGACAATTTAGCCGTAATACCCGGCACCAGTATTCCTGTATCTTCTACAAATATTCGTCCCACCATTCCATCAGGAGTCAATAGCGGATGTCCTGCCGTAAATCAACAATATTTCAATGGATTTAATAACAATACAAGCCCTATAAATTATGCTGGTCAAACAGTTGTAATGACTGCTCAAACACCTGTTATCGCAGGAAAGAGTTATCATATAAAGTTGGTTATTGCAAATGATAAAAATGAATATTATGATTCGGCAGTTTTTCTAAAAGCGGGAAGTTTTGCTCCAAAAATCGACTTGGGACCTGACCGATTAGCATCTAGCAATCCGATTTGTTTTGGCGAAAGCTATACAATTGACACCAAACTATCACCAAGTTATGATTATAATTGGTATAGAGATGGCATTTTACTTCCAACTGAAAAAAATCCAAGTTTGATTATTACTGATACTGGAACATATAAAGTAGAAGTCATTTTTTCTCCAGCAACCTGTATGGCAACTGACGAAATAAAATTAGAATATTCCCCAGAAATTGTCCTTTCAGACACAACTCTTGCACAATGTGATGATAATAATGATGGAATAACAATTTTCAATTTATCGAAAGTAGATAACATCATAAAAAACAATGATGCGAGTTTAAGTCCTGTTATGTATTATGAATCGCTGACTGACGCACAAGGTAAATTAAATCCAATTACCAACCCAACCACATACACCAACAAACCAACTATTCCCGTGCTTTATGCAAGAGTTACCAATTCTTTCGGTTGTGTCAATTATGCTAAAGTTACTCTTGTTATTGCCAATAACTCCATTGCAACCCAAAGTCCTGTGTCAACTTGTGATGACGATGCTGTACAAGACGGTTTGTATCAATTTGATTTGAATGCACAAGTTAGTCCACAAATTTTGAGCAGTTTGCCAGTAGGAATGATTGTCGAATATTATGTCAACACAACGGATGCTATTTCTCAAAAAAATCCGTTACCCAATATTTTCAAGAACACTACTCCAAACCAACAAATTATTCAAGCCAGAATCGTAAACGGCCCAGATTGTTACGGAATAATTCCTATCACATTAGTTGTAAACACGTTTATCCCACCAAATTTTCAAGATGAAACTACAATCATTTGTTCTGGCTCAACAATCGATTTGAGTGTTGCTTCAGGTTTTACGAGTTATTTATGGAATACTGGAGCTATAACAAACTTGATTACAATAAATACAGCTGGGAATTACTCAGTAACCGTTACGAATATAAATGGCTGCAAGGCTGTGAAAAAATTTACGGTTACAAGTTCTGGAATTGCAACAATTACTGATGCAACAATCAATGATTTTGCTGGAAATGAAAATTCAGTATTATTACAATATACGGGCATTGGTAGCAGCTATGAATTTTCGTTAGATGGTAATTATTTTCAAGACAATCCGTTGTTTATAGGAATAGCTCCCGGAAAATATTTGGCTTATGCACGAGATAAAAATGGATGTGGTTTGTCTGTTCCATTTGCAATTTACGTTTTGGATTATCCTCGATTTTTCACTCCCAATGGAGATGGATTTAATGATGTTTGGGAAATAAAAAATCTTAATTTATTTCCTAAAGCTACCACAACTATTTATGACCGCTATGGCAAATTAATTAAAGAAATTAATGCCATAAATCCTAGCTGGAACGGCACATACATTGGAAATGAATTGCCTGCAGACGATTATTGGTTTCATTTGAACTTTGGTGACGGCAAAATAATAAAAGGCCATTTTTCATTGAAAAGGTAGCTATTATTTATTATTTTTAGCAAATGAAAAAAACAACCCTATTTTTCTTTATTTTTATATCACTAAGTTGTTTTGCTCAATTTAGCAAAACGCATTATATACCGCCATTATCAGGTTCAAATAGTATCGCCGCACAAGAGCAATATTTATATATTTCTACCCCAAGTTTAACACCAGTAAAAGTCAAAATCAATGCCATTGGAGTAGGAATTACTAATGTGACAGTATCACAAAACAGCCCTTATGTTTATACCATTGGTTCTGGAACAGATACGCAACTAATGGCTAGCAGCGGTTTTTTAAATACACCGCTTTCTGATAAAGGATTTATAATTGAAGCCGAAAGTTTAGTGTATGTAGCGGCTAGAGTTTTAGCAGGAAATTACAACCAAGCTGGCTCATTGGTTTCAAAAGGAATGTCAGCATTGGGAAAGGAATTTAGAGTTGGAGCCTTTATAAATACTGCCACAACAAATTCAAGTCCGGTTCGATATACTTTTCTATCCATTTTAGCCACAGAAAACAATACTCTTATTGAATTCAAAGACATCAAACCGGGGGTAACTTTGTTAAACAATCCAACTGCTGGAAACACACCGGCAAGTATTACATTAAATAGAGGGCAAAGTTATATCTTGGCTACAGAAGATGTCAGTGTTGCCAATAAAGACGGATTAATTGGAGCATTAGTCAAATCGAATAAACCCATCGCTTTTAACTGTGGTTCTTTTGGGGGAACTAATGGGAATAATAATGGAAATTTAGACTTGGGATTTGACCAAATAGTTCCAATAGAAAATATAAAAAATAGTTCTTCTGATGAAACTAAATACATTTTCGTAAGAGGTTTTGGATTAGACATCACCGAAAGACCTTTGATTGTGGCTCACGAAGACAATACCGAAGTATTTATTAACGAGGTTAGCACAACCATATTAAATGCAGGACAATATTTAGCTATAGATGGTTCTTTGTATGGAGCAAATGGAAATATGTATGTGAGAACTACTAAACCAGCATTTGCGTACCAAAGTGTTGGAGGCTCCAGTCAGGCCAATCAGGAAATGTTTTTTGTTCCACCTTTAAATTGTTCTACTCCAAATATTGTAAACAATATCCCCTTTTTAGAAAGTATTGCTCCACAATCTTTTACAACAAATAGTGGGGTAAACATCGTTACCGAAAGTGGAGCCACTTTAGAAATAGGAATTAATGGTGTAAATTATCCAATTTCTAGTCTTCCTTCTGGAGTTACTGCAACCCTCAAAACCGTAATAGCCAATCCTGCTTTTGAAGTATATAGCATCACGGGTTTAAGATGTAATGTTGCGGTATTTTCGGATAAGCAAGTTTATGTCTCTTATTTTGG
>JAEMQE010000208.1 GCA_022758945.1 Lentimicrobium sp.
GAAGATTGGGAAACTGAAATAACCACCAAAGAATTTGGCACAAAAACCAAAGCAGAAGCCTTTGGAAGAATTGTTTCTCACACGGCTTATCACGCAGGTCAAATGGCAATAATTAACAAATATGGGAAATAAATTAATCCTTTTCAGCCTCTTATTAAGTGTGAATTTTATACTTAGTCAATCCATAAAAGTCAATGATACCGATTTTTCAAAAGGAAAATTGGGGAATTTGCAAACCATCAAATTAAAAGACATAAGCAAGTTTCACGGTCATTTGTGCGATGGATTGGTTGAAGGTTTTATCGCTTTGGAATTAGGTTTAAAACAATTATATCCTGACGGAATCATCGACAGAACCAACACCAGAATCGTGAGTAAATCATCGCCTTGTTTAACCGATGTTGCTATTTATGTTTCTGGCGGTAGAGTTCAATACAATACTTTTTATGTGGATAATTCAATGGAAGGAATGTATGTTGTACAAAGAATCGATAATTTAAAAACCATCATCATCAAACGAAAACCAAATGTAAAGCCAGCCATCATTGATGAAATGGGTAATAAGGCAATCAAAGGAGAATTAGACGAATGCAAATTAGAAGAGCTTAAAAAATTAGAAAATGATTATGCCAAATTCCTATTGAAAAGCAAGCCAGAAGATTTATTTTCTGTTGCAACAATCACTACTTTTCAATGGAGTCCAAAATCTGAAATGTATCTTAAAACAGATATTATAAACAAAGAAAAATCAAATTGTAAAATTAAATTAAATTAAAAATGAAGAAAGTTATTTTAACATCCGTTTTCGCAACTTTTATGTTGCTATTTGTTTCTTATAATGGAAATGCTCAAGACAAAAAAGCAACAGCTACAACTGTTCAAGTGATTCAATTCCACTCGGAACACCGTTGTATGACCTGCAACAAAATCGAGGAATTAGCTAGAATTGCGCTGAAAAAATATCCAACCATTCCTTTTTCCTTAGTCAACGCCGATGACAAAAAGAACGAAAAGCAATGTGCGCAATTTCAAGCGTACGGAAGTTCCTTGTATTTGTACAACACCAAAACCAAAAAGATTAAGAATTTAACTGATATGGCGTTTATGAATGCCGGAGACCAAGATAAATTCATAAGCGAATTCAATAAAAATATGGATGCTTTCCTAAAATCGTAGTATGGAATGGATTAACGATTTAGCCCAAAATCAGGAAATGCCGCTTTTGGCGGCACTGGCTTTGGGTTTACTGACCGCCATCTCGCCTTGTCCGTTGGCAACAAACATTACCGCTACGGCCTTTATCGCCAAAACTATCAACAGCCGGAAGAAAGTTTTGTTGAGCGGTGTGCTCTACACTTTAGGAAGAATGTTTTCCTATACTGTTATTAGCACAATCATTTATTTTGGTGCCAGCACTTTCCAAATAGCGAAACTTTTTCAAGGAAACGGCGAAAAATTTATTGGTTTTGTTTTGGTGATTTTAGGATTAATAATGCTGGACATCATCAAACTCAATTTCATAAAAGGTGGCGATTGGATTGAGAGACTTTCGGAAAAATTCAAGACCAAAGGTTTGCTGGGTGCTTTTCTTTTAGGCGCTTTATTCGCTTTGGCATTTTGTCCTTACAGTGGTGCCTTATTTTTCGGAATGCTGATTCCTATGACCATCAAGTCGGGTTTGGCAATGCCGGTACTGTTTTCTATTGGCACAGGATTACCTGTAATTCTCTTCGCTTTTGTGATCGCGTTTAGTATGGAAAAACTGGGAATGTATTTCAAAGCCATTACCAAAATCGAAAAAGTAATGCGGATTTTGGCGGGAGTTACCTTCATCGTAACGGGATTGTATTACATCAATATTTACTTTAAATTGATTTGAGCTATTTTAAATAATTGTTAAGTTTTAAAAAAATATTTTTTTTGCAAACAAAACAATCGTAATATTGCAATATACACATAATACTATGGGAGCATCCAAAACAGACAGCTTTAATGACCACCAAAATGAACTAGCTATTTTAGCCAAAGCACTCGGTCATCCAGCACGCATAGCGATTATCGAATTTTTACTAAAAGTAGATACCTGCATTTGCGGCGACATCGTCAACGAATTGCCATTGGCACAACCCACCGTTTCGCAACACTTAAAAGAATTGAAGAATGCGGGTTTAATCAAAGGAAACTTCGAAGGAGCTACAATTTGCTACTGCATTAATGAATCGGGCTTCGAAAAAATAAAAGGTTTTTTCCTAGAAGTTACCCAACATTTGGAGAAAAGTAAAAAGCAATGTTGTTAATTTAAATTAAAGAAAAATGAAACTATCTCAAGTAAAAAACATTTTAAAAACAGTTGAAGCGGTAAACTTCAACTTGCCTGATGGAACAACTGTTCCAGAACATTTTCACGTAACCGAAGTAGGTCTAATAACCAAAAACTTCATCGATTGTGGAGGAACAGTCCGCAAAGAAACCGTGGTCAATTTCCAGTTATGGGACGCCAATGATTTTGAACACCGATTGAAACCCCAAAAATTACTGAACATCATCGAATTGTCCGAAAAAGTTTTAGGTATCGAAGATTTCGAAATTGAAGTGGAATATCAGGCACAAACCATCGGTAAATACGATTTGGATTTCAACGGAAACGATTTTGTTTTGCTAAACAAAAAAACTGCTTGTTTGGCTCAAGACCAGTGTGGCGTTCCTGCCGAAAAACAAAAAGTAAGATTATCAGATATGAATAACGAACCGAGCTGTTGCACTCCAGGCGGAAGTTGCTGCTAATTTTCAAACAATTAAATCAATAAAAATGACATCAAGCAAAACTATCCTTTTTCCCGAAATCGAAAATGTAATTAACGCTTTAAACTTCGAAAGCATTTCTGAAGAACGTAAAATCGTTTTACAACCTTTAGTTGAATACATTCAAAGTAAAGCGAGTAACCAACAAGAAATTAGATTAAACTTAATCTGCACTCACAATTCCAGAAGAAGTCATTTGTCACAAGTTTGGGCACAAACAGCGGCAGCTCATTATGGCATAAAAAACGTGTTTTGTTATTCAGGAGGAACCGAAGCAACAGCTATGTTCCCGATGGCTGCCAAAACATTAGCAAAACAAGGGTTTCAAATCAAAACCATTGCCGAAGGAAATAATCCTATCTACACTATAAAATATGCCAGTAACGAACACCCAATTATTGGTTTCTCAAAAACCTATGATGACGATTTTAATCCACAAAGTGAATTTGCAGCGATATTAACTTGCTCCACCGCCGACCAAGGGTGTCCTTTTATTGCTGGTGCCGAAAAGCGTATTCCAATTACTTTTGAAGATCCAAAAGCCTTTGACAACACACCTCAACAAGCCGAAAAATACGAGGAAAGAAGTGTGCAAATTGCAACCGAAATGTTCTATGTTTTCTCACAAATCAAACAATAACTATGTCAGCAAATAATTGTGCACCAGTAGTAGAACGAAAGAAACTAGGTTTTCTGGATCGTTTCTTGACCCTTTGGATATTTCTGGCAATGGCAATCGGAGTTTCCGTTGGCTATTTTATTCCGTCCAGTAGCGGTTTTATCAATTCCTTTTCAAGTGGTACAACAAATATTCCTTTGGCAATTGGATTAATCTTGATGATGTATCCGCCATTAGCCAAAGTAAAATATGAACAAATGGGCGAAGTGTTCAAAAACACAAAAGTGTTGGGAGCTTCATTATTTCTCAATTGGATTGTGGGTCCTATTTTAATGTTTTCTTTGGCATTACTTTTTCTTAATGGCTATCCAGAATATATGATTGGAGTTATACTAATCGGGTTAGCTCGTTGTATTGCAATGGTTGTAGTTTGGAATGATTTAGCCGACGGAAACCGCGAATATGCTGCAGGATTAATTGCCCTAAACAGTATTTTTCAAGTGTTGTTGTATAGCGTTTATGCTTATGTTTTCATTACCATACTTCCGCCCTATTTTGGTTACACAGGTTTTGAAGTGAATATCAGCATCGGACAAATTGCAGAAAGTGTGGGTATTTATTTAGGAATCCCTTTTGCACTCGGAATTATCAGCCGTTATGGGCTTATTGCACTTAAAGGTGCCGAATGGTTTGAAACAAAATATGTGCCTTTTATTTCTCCAATAACATTAATTTCATTATTATTTACTATTATTTTAATGTTTAGTCTTAAAGGAGAGTTAATCATTCAAATCCCAATGGATGTAGTCCGTATTGCCATTCCATTAGTAATTTATTTTACAATAATGTTTGTCATCAGTTTCTTTATCGGAAAATACTTTGGTGCCGATTATTCAAAATCAACTGCCATAGCATTCACGGCAACAGGAAACAATTTCGAATTAGCCATTGCAGTGGCTATTGGAGTATTTGGCATCAATAGTGGTCAAGCGTTTGCAGGTGTAATTGGTCCATTGGTCGAAGTGCCAGCTTTAATAGCTTTAGTAAATTTAGCCTTTTGGTTCAGAAAAAAATATTATACTTTAACTACTTAAAACCTTATTCATACACATAAGGAATATTGGTTTGATAAAAAAACATTTAGATTAAACAGATGCAAGAACTTTTTTGCAACTGTTTTTTTTATTTACACTCTTCTAACAACAACCGCCACCATTATAATGAAATGTGCTTTCGCTAATAAAAATATCGTTTCTTCCTAACGAAGCTAAAGCCACTGCCGTTTTATCACAAACCGCCAAAGGTTGATTTCGTATTAAAACGTGTCCTTTTTTATCATCAAGATAAACTTCATTTCCATAATAAATAGCTGCTTTTCCTGTAAATACACAAGCACCATCGGCTGGCATTGGGTCTTTTATGGCACAAACTTCAATGCTTTCTATAAAAATTAATTCATCTGTTGGGTAATTTTCAGTGTCTAGAATTCGATATGGACGACGTCCATGTATTTCAATGGTACCAAAACCAACATCGGTCAAGGCTTTGATATAATCCGCAATTGGAATACTTCCGCTCAAGCACAGAGCGCGCAAATGGTCATCATTTCGTAAGGCGTCGTTCATAGGTTGTTCGCACGTTGGGTCACTCATTACCAAACGTCCATCTGGTTTGAGAACACGATACTACAGGTTATCAAACCATCATCAGCAACGGAAGACACAGCATCATTGGAGACGAACCCATTAACAGCAAAGGAACCGATTTAGGATTTTCGCCAACCGACTTAATTTTATCAAGCATTGGAATGTGCAAAGTAGCAACAGTTCGTTTCATTGCTCGCAAAAACGGTTGGAAAATTGGAAATGTAGAAGCCGAATTGGATCAAGTAGAAGACGGGGCGAAAACGGAAAACTCTCTACAACAATAAATGTGGCGATTTCAGTTGAAGGCGATATTACTGAAGAA
>JAEMQE010000234.1 GCA_022758945.1 Lentimicrobium sp.
TAATTTAAAAAATATATTGTGTATTTCATCGATTATATTTGTCATTTAAACGATAAAATATCTATATTTAAGCAATAATTAAACAAGTTCATACAGAATTAACCCTAAAGAAGTTTGCCCCACAATCTACTTTAAACTTAAACTACTTTTTATTATGAAAGCAAAATTACTTCGTGTATTATTGCTAGTTGCAATAGTATTCACAATGAATTCATGTTCATCTGATAGCTCAGAGAATCCTACTTCTTCGGCTTCTACCCAGAAAGCAATGCCTTATACTTATAATTCATCAGAAATTGAGACTATGACTTTGATAAATAATTATAGAGTTAGTATTGGTTTAAATGAATTAAAACAAATTAACCATATTTCTTATAAGTCTGAAGAGCATGACAACTATATGATTACAAATAACGTGGTTAATCACGATGATTTTGTTGCCCGTTCTGAAAATATTATGGAAGTCCTTGGGGCTAAAAGTGTAGCTGAAAATATTGCTTATAATTATAATTCTCCACAAGCTGCATTAGATGCTTGGTTGAATAGCCCAACTCACAAAGCAAACATCGAAGGCAATTTTACACATTTTGGACTTTCTATAAGAGTTAATTCTGACGGTAAAAAATATTACACAAATATCTTTGTAAAAATATAAATAAAGTTTGTTTTTAATTTAGAAGCTGCCTTAAATAGGCAGTTTTTTTGTTTAATACTTTCCGTTTTATATGCTTATAGCTAATTAACTTCCAGAATAGTATTCAATTATTGTACAATTATCATTTGCATCTTCTAAGCTTAAAATTACTGTAGATATCGACTTTGAAAAATAAGTATGAATTATAGAAACATTAGAACAAAACATTTACAGTTCTTTCTAATAAATAGAAAACGATACTTTTGCGATTGTTTGCAACTTATTAATTTCAATAACTGTTGTGTCCTTTTCTATATATTATTTAAGCTTTAGGAGTTATATAAACAACAAAAAAACATTGTATATTATTATTATTTTACTCCACAATAAGTTTTGAATATTTGGCTTTTCAGTCAAGTCATTAAGAAAGCAACTTTAGGGGATTTTACTATTTCGAAATTTCAATATGAGTAAATTCAGATTGTAAAAATACTTTTATAGATATATTTAAAAATATTTTTTATAGACTTATAAATTATTTATTAAATGCTTTAATCTCTGGTTGTTGTTTGTTAAGATCGATTGATATATACATTGCTTTAATACAATAAAAAAAACCTCGAAAGTGTATACTTTCGAGGTTTATAATATTAATTTAAATTTAATTTTTAAAGACCAGTAATAATAAATTCGCTACGTCTGTTAAGCTGATGTTCTGCTTCGGTACATTTTACATCATCGGAACATCCGTTTACTAGTTGCGTTTCACCATAACCTTTACCAGTTAATCTGCTAGGATCTACTCCATTTTTCACCAACCAGTTTATGGTTGATTTTGCTCTATTATCAGACAAAACTTGATTGTATTTAAACGTAGCACGGCTATCTGTATGAGAGCGAATATCGAGTTTCATAGTTGGATTTTGATTCAATACATCCAATATTTTTTCTAAATCCAATGCCGCTTCAGTTCTTATGTTGTATTTATCTAAATCGAAATAAATCATTTTAATACCAAAACATTTTCCTAAATCATCACCCACGGCCACTTTGCAGGCTTCTTTTTCCAAAGCAATCGGCAAATTAGTTCTTCCGTTGTTTTCCATAGCAATGGTCACTTTCTGTTCTTTGGTGGTGTAATCCATTTTAGCAGCTCTTACATTATAGGTTTTACCACATTCCACGGCAAAAGTATAATTTCCGGAAGGATCAGTAACGACAGTGTTCACTAAGTTGAATTCACTGTCAAATAAGCTAATTTTTGCATCAGGCAGTATTTGTGCTGTGGTCAAATCGGTAACAGTACCATACAATTCCTGTTCACATTTAAGCCTTCTGATTTCTAGGAATTTATAAATATCATCAAATCCCTGACCACCACCTCTGTTTGAACTCACAAAACCTTTTCTGGATTTGGTATCAATCAGATAAGCAAAATCATCTTTAGGTGAATTCACACCGTCTCCAAGATTTTGAATATCACCAAAAGTTCCGTCGGGGTTAATTTTGGATACAAAAACATCCATACCACCTAAACCAGGATGTCCATCTGAGGCAAAATAAAGTTCATTTTCATCAGTAACAAGAGGAAAGCTTTCCTTTCCTTCGGTATTGATTCCATTTCCTAAATTTTCGGGAGTTCCAAAACTACCGTCTTCATTAATTTTAACTTTGAATATATCTGACTGACCTTTTGTTCCAGGCATATCGGACACAAAATATAATGTTTTTTCGTCAGGACTTAATGCAGGGTGAGCTACACTGTACTGATCACTATCGAAAGGTAATTCAGTTACTTTAGTCCACTCATTGTTTTCAAAAGTGGCTTTGTATACTTTTATTAAAGTAATCCCATTACCGTCTTTCCCTTTTTTACCATCCAGATAGTTATTTCTGGTAAAATACATAGTTTGTCCGTCTTTTGTAAAAATAGCACTGGATTCATGGAATTTAGAATTTACTTTTTTTGCAAGTTTGCTCACTTTTCCTGGAGTCATATCTTCACCCAAATCTGTAACATAAAGGTTGGTAAAGCTTTGATTGGTCCATTTGTGTTCTCTATGCATTAAGCCTCCTGTATCTCTTGACGAGGTAAAAACAAGTTTATTCAAATAGAATGCGCTTCCATAATCGGAATATTTAGTGTTTATTCCGGCATCTTCAACTTTGTATCTGCCTGAATTTACCTTGATTCTATCGAGATAATTTTTGTTCTTTTCGTAAAGATTGGCTCTTTTATCATTTCCGGCTTTCTGGTGGAATTTTTCCAACATCTCGTTTGCCTTGTCGGTTTGACCAACGGCTTTTAGGGATTGGGCATATCGATAGAAATATTCAGGTTGCTGATCCGGAGCCATAGCAAACAACTCATCATACCATTTTGCAGCTTTATCTAGCTCGCCATTGAAATAATACGAATTACCAAGTTTTTGGAACATATCTTCTGATTTGTAACCTTTCTCAGCCACTCTTTCATAGGTTTTAATGGCGTCGATGTAGGCAAAGCTGTTGTATTTCTTATCGGCAGCAGCAAGTTGCGCTTTTTGTGCATAACTGTTAAATGAAAAAACACTTATTATCGTTATGTAAAGGAGTATAAAATTTTTCATAATAATTGTTTTTAGAAGAATCTAGGAGTTGTGATTTTTTGGATGTTGTTGAATAATTCATAACGCAGGAATATTTCGTGAGAACCAGAATTATAGTTTTTTAAATTGGTAGTTTCCTTGTCATATCCATATCCAATATATAAACCATCAGAAACTTGAAAACCAACCATAGCACTCATAGAAGCACTCCATCTGTAAGCAACTCCAAGCATAAATTTGTCATAGAACATAAAGTTTCCAGAAATATCCACCTGAAGCGGAGCACCTTCCACCATTTTAGTCAAAAGGGCGGGTTTAAATTTCACTGTATTACTCAAGTCAAAAACATACCCAGCGATAAGATAATAGCTTATTCTTTCCTTGAAAATGGCCACTTCGTTGTCGTTATAGCGATTGGTTTCGATAAAATTTGGAACTGAAAAACCAACATAAGCTTTATCTGAATGCAAATAAAGTCCAGCTCCAATGTTAGGAGTGAATTTGCTGTAATTTTGCAAACTAGGGTCAGCAGCATTTACAGGATTTAATTTGGAAGCATCCAAATCAAACAAATTAGCTGTTGCTTTAATACCAAAAGAGAGTTTCCAGGTTTCAGATGTTTGGATAGTATATGACAAATCAGCTGAGATAGCATTCTCAGTTGTAGGCCCAATTTTATCATTAATTAATGAAACACCCAATCCCAGATTGCTGTTGTTCAGTGGGGTATTGACAGACACCGTATTAGTAACGGGGGCTCCGTCTAGCCCAACCCATTGTGTACGATGCAGGGCAAACATACTCAAGGCTCCTCTCGACCCTGCGTAGGCAGGATTGACATTGATTGTGTTGTACATGTATTGTGTAAATTGTGCATCTTGTTGTGCATAACTTAACACTCCAGTAAACATCAAAGCGAATAATAGTATTCTTGTCTTCATTTAGTTTGTGTTTAAACCCGGGAGGTTTATTTCCCGGGAGTTAGATTTGAGTTAAATTTATCTTGAAAGGTATATAAACCCGTCTTTTCTATTCATTTGGATATTTCCAGTTCCGTCAAAAGATTCATAATTCACTATGTAATAATAGGTTCCAGTAGGCAAACCATCAGATTTGCTTATTGTTGTTCTTCCTTTTGAATAACCATCAAACACATTACTTGTGTTATTATATTTAGTGGTTTCGAAAACAAGTATTCCCCAGCGGTTATATATTTCAACAGAAATACCAGAAGGATAACAAATATTGTCTTCAACACCATCAATGGTAAGAGTATCATTGATACCATCCCAATTTGGAGTAAAGGCTTTGTGAACCACTATTGCTTCGCAACCTAATACTTTACAATCGAAGTTTACATTCATATTTATTTTTACACTCAAAGGACAAGTACCATCAGTTACTTTGTATTCAAAAACATAATCACCAACCGCCATATCAAGAGGAGACAATATGCTTCCTTGCAAATGTCCGGAATTATTTACATCTATCCAAGTACCATTTGTAGGAGTTCCAACAGGCAACAAAGTGTTTAAGTCTATAGGTGTTGAGTCAGCATTACAAGCGGAACTAGGGATTACTGTACCAGCATTTGCAATGGTCACATTCACTGTTTGAGTGAATGTTGATTTGTTTCCACAAGCATCAGATACGTTCCATTCCCTCACAATTGTATAGGATGTAAGCGTTTGGTTGATTATTTTTTCTGTATAAACAGCAGCATTAACAGCCGAACAATTGTCAACAAACACTAACTCAGGTTTAGCTGGTACAGCATCACAATTAACAGCTACAGTAGAAGGAAATGATGTATTTGTTGTTGGACCAGTTGTATCTGTTACACTAATAGTTTGAGAAGCTGTAGAAGCATTTCCACAAGCATCCGTTGCAGTCCAGGTTCTGGTTACAGAATAAGAACCGGCACAACCTCCAGGAGTAGTTACATCAGCCGAAGTCAAAGTAACGGCACTTCCACAAGCATCCGTTGCTGTTGCTACTGCAAAAGCAGGAGTAGCAGGACAAGAGATAGTTGAAGGAGCTGGCAATTCAGCAATTACCGGAGCAGTTACATCTTGTACGTTTATCGTTTGTGAAGCTGTAGAAGCATTTCCACAAGCATC
>JAEMQE010000250.1 GCA_022758945.1 Lentimicrobium sp.
ATAAACTCTTTAAATTTTTTAAAATCCTCGGACCTGGACTCGTGACAGGAGCAAGTGATGATGACCCTTCTGGTATCGCAACCTATTCGCAGGCAGGTGCCGCTTATGGACTTTCGACACTTTGGACTGTGATAATTACATTGCCACTAATGGCTGCCATTCAGGAAATGTGTGCCAGAATTGGCATGGTCACTTCGAAAGGTTTGACGGGATCACTTAAAGACCATTATCCAAGGCCTGTTTTATATCTAATGCTTTTGTTCAGTTTCCCTGCGATTGTAATGAATATCGGCGCCGATATTGCAGGAATGGGCGCGGTGGGAAATCTACTGTTTCCTTCCATTCATGCCTCTTATTTTAGCGTGGTTTTTACGATTATACTTTTAGGACTGATTATTTATTTGCCCTATCAAAAAATTGCGTCAACGCTAAAATACCTTTGTGTCGTCATGTTGGTTTATTTTATTGTGCCTTTTTTATATAAACAAGATTTTGCGCAAATATTTAAAGACACATTCATACCCACTCTAAAATTCGACAAAAATTTTATGGGTATCCTCGTTGGTATCCTTGGAACTACCATTTCTCCTTACCTCTTTTTTTGGCAAGCCTCGGTAGAAGTGGAAGAAATGAATAAAAATAAAAAACATTTGATAGTGAACAAGAAGATAATTCATGATATGAGACAAGATGTTGATTTTGGAATGTTGCTTTCAAATCTAGTGATGTTCTTTATCATTCTAACAACAGGAACGGTTTTGTTTAATGGAGGCATTCACAAGATTGACACCGTGGAACAAGCGGCTATGGCACTGAAACCCCTGGCCGGAAATTTGGCATATTTGCTTTTTGCAATTGGTGTAATTGGTACCGGATTTTTGGCTATTCCTGTTTTGAGTGGTTCGCTTTCTTATATTGTAACTGAAACTTTTGGTTGGAAACAAGGGCTTAATAAAAAATTCCATGAGGCAAAAGCATTTTATGTTGTTATTGGAATCTCATTGATATTAGGTTTGTCATTGAATTATATTGGTATTTCGCCAATCAAGGCTTTGATTTATACAGCCATTCTTTACGGATTAACAGCGCCGATTTTAATTGCTATAATTCTTCATATTTCCAATAACAAAAAGGTAATGGGGAAATATACAAATGGCAAGATATCCAATATTTTGGGGTTCGCAACATTGCTGATTATGACGGCTGCTGCTGTGGCTTTAATTTATTTGCAACTGGCAAGTGATTAGGATTCTCTCACAATATACAAGGAACTTTTTCAATAATAAATGATACTATTTTAAAGTTCATTACTTTTGAAGTCTGGCATGAAATACTAAATAATAATCAAGAAAAAGAAGATAAAAATGTTCAACAAAGGAGACAAGGTTTCGGTTCTGGATGAAGATGTAAATGGAGTAGTGCTGTCAGTGAAAGACAAGGAAGTGACTATCGAAACGGAGGATGGTTTTACGATGACATATTTTGTCAACGAATTACTTAAAATAAACGATTCCAGTAACTTAATGGATTCTATTAAAAGAATGAATGTAGGAGAGGTTGCCACGGAAAAAGAAATTCCAAAACCAAGAAGTTTTGTCAAAGAAAAGAAAGATAAGCGTGAAATTCCGGTACCGGAATTCGATTTGCATATTGAAAAACTAGTTCCTAATAAACGAGGAATGTCTAATTATGATATACTGACTTTACAAGCCGAAACGGCAAAACGACACATTGAATTTGCCATAAAAAATCGCATTCCGAAGATTGTTTTTATCCACGGAGTTGGAGAAGGAATACTAAAATCGGAACTTGATTTTTTATTGGGACGTTATGATAATATCGCTTTTCAGGACGGCAATTATCAAAAATACGGACAAGGCGCGACGGAAGTTTTTATTAAACAGAGCAGTAAATAAGACTTAATTAGTTGGTCAGTAAATCGCCATAAGTGTAAACATCTCCCAATTTGAAACTGCTGTTTCCTTTCATTAAGGTTGCGTTTTTGATAACAATGGTGTGTTTATAAGCAGTGGTTCCGCTTTTTATTGTGGTGACTTCAATAATGCCGCTAACTCCGGAAACACCATTTACGGCATTCCATTCTTCGCTAATTGACGGAAGAACCGGAACAGTTGTGGTGCAGAAATAATCGGGAGTAAGCACTCCATTGGAGTACAAGCGATACGTAAGTTTGTTTTTAACGGAGCCAATCAGGCCGGTTCTCGGTGTGTTTAAAGGTGTTTCAGTATTGACAATCAAAGCAGGATCGATATTGTCAATGGTTAATGCTTCGCTACTGGTGTAATTGTAAATCTGTTTTGAAGAAGAACACTGCTCCACCACTTTGTCAAAACCAAAAGGCAAAGGAGTTGCGTCAGTTCTATAATCTCCAAAAGGGAATGATTCATAAACTTGAGTTCCACTGGTTTTTGCAAATGTGATATTTTTAAAAGCAATATTATGATTGTAACCTGTAATTCTGGTGCTTCCGGCAATGGAGCCTGGTTCTGTAATTGTGGTTGTAATTATTTCTATTTTACCAGATGTAGCTGTCCATTGGTCAGTTACTATTGGGGTTGCCGGCGGAATAGTATTGCAAATATTATCGGAAGCTACGGTTCCATTATAAAATCGATACACTACTCGATATGTTGAATTATCAATTTCTTTTATTGTTGGAGTTCCAGGAACAGTTGGCTCATTTACAAATGTTGTTTTGGGAATTTCGAGCAGTAAAGCCTCCTTTTCTTTCAGTTTATAGATGATGTCATTGGTGGTGCAGCTTTGTGTTGCAACATCTTCAAAATTTATGGTTTCCAATGTTAAATTACCGTCATCACAAGCGTTAAAAGCAAATGCACAAATCAATATACCCAGAAATCGTTTCATTTTTATACTATTTCCAACAAAAGTAGAATTTTTAATTTGTTCCAAAAGCATTCTCATCTAAAAACATCTAATTTAACACGATTTTTGGATTTTAATTTAGAATATAAATGGACCTAAAAAGAAGATCTAAAATTCCAAGCGAACTGAAATCATTATATTTGCACCGATTTAATCCAAAAAATGAAACTCACCAAATATTATTTAGCTGCTTTTTTCGCCTTTTTCATCTGGGGCTTTTTTAGTTTAGCGCTGAAGCCATTGCACAATTACCCTTCTTTGGATATTTTATTTTACCGTGTGTTTTTTAGTGTGGTTGCGATGGTGTTGATTAATCTTGTTTTTCGCAGAGATGTTCTCCGAAAAAACTGGAATCATTTCAACCAAATGGCTCCTAAACAAAAGCGAAGTACTGTTGTGTTAACGATTGGTGGCTCGCTATTTCTGATTTCAAACTGGTTTGTGTTTATTTTTGTAATGAACCATGTTAGCGTGAAAGCCGCTTCATTAGCCTATTTGATTTGTCCAATTCTGACAACTATTATTGCTTTTTTTATACTAAAAGAGCGATTGTCCAAAGGGCAGTGGGTTGCCGTAATGATAAGTATTTTAGGTTGTGTTCTTTTGTCTTTCAATCATTTTCAGGATATATTTTTCAGCTTGGTTGTGGCAGCAACTTATGCTTTCTATTTGGTAAGCCAACGGAAAAACAGCGAATTGGATAAATTCCTGATTCTAACCATTCAATTGCTGTTTACAGCACTGATTTTGCTTCCTTTTTATCCAAAATACAGTGGAGCAATCCCAACAGAACCTTTGTTTTACGGCTGTTTGTTGATTATTGTGGTGTTCTTCACCATCATTCCTTTGTTTTTGAATTTGTATGCTTTAAAGGGCATAAATTCCTCGACAGTGGGGATTATGATTTATATAAATCCCATAATTAATTTTTTGCTGGCTATTTTCTATTACAACGAGCAGGTTAGTTTGATTCAGTTGTGTTCCTATTTCCTGATTTTAGTTTCGATTGTTGTCTTTAATGCAAAGCTGATATTCAAATTAAAAGCGAAAGTGTCAAGGTTTCAAAAGTAAATGTCATAAATAAAGTTTAAATTTATAGAATGAAAAAAGTATATCTTGATAACGCCTCCACCACGCAGCTTCGTCCGGAAGTTGTTCAGGAGATGACAAAAGTCTTATCTGAAGATTATGGAAATCCATCGTCAACACACAGTTTTGGGCGAAATGCCAAAAGTATTCTGGAACTTTCCAGAAAGGCTGTCGCCAAATGTTTGAATGCTTCTGCTGCAGAAATTATCTTTACTTCTTGTGGAACCGAAGCTAATAATTGGATTCTTCGCTCCGCAGTTCAGGATTTAAAAGTTAAAAGAATAATTTTAAGTAAAATAGAGCATCACGCTGTTTTACATACAGTTGAACATTTACAAAATGAATTTGGAATCCAAGTAGATTATGTAGCAGTTAAAGCCAATGGCGAAATTGACATCACTGATTTAGTCGATTTGCTTTCGCAAGAAATAAAAACCTTGGTGAGTTTGATGCACGTCAATAATGAAATTGGAACTGTATTAGATGTGGAAAAAGTAGGGCGAATTTGTGAACAACACAATGCGCTTTTTCATTCTGATATGGTGCAATCTGTCGGCAAGTTAGAAATTGATTTACAGCATTTTCCTATCCATTTTATGGTTGCAAGTGCACATAAATTTCACGGTCCAAAAGGAATTGGATTTGCTTTTATCAAGAAAAATTCAGGATTGCAACCTTTGTTTTATGGTGGTGAACAAGAAAAAGGCTTGCGTCCCGGAACCGAAGCGGTGCATCAAATTGCAGGAATGGCGAAAGCTTTGGAACTTTCTTATACTAATTTAGAAGCCGAAAGAAACCACATTTCCGATTTAAAGAACTATTTGATTGCTCAACTCGAAATTGAATTTCCAGCTTTTGATATCAACGGAACTTTAGATGGAATTTATACAATTTTGAATGTATTACTGCCTTTTCCCGAAGCTAAAACAGCGATGATTTTGTTTCATTTAGATATGAAAGGAATTGCTGTTTCTCGTGGCAGCGCTTGTCAATCCGGAAGTATAAAACCTTCGCATGTTTTGGCCGAAATGCTTTCGGATGAAGATTTGAAAAAACCAAGTTTACGCATTTCTTTCAGTCATTTCAATACCAAAGAAGACATCGATTTGTTGATTGAAGGTTTGAAAAGTGTTTAGCTTAGAATTATTGTTGTTGTTTTCTAGTTTTTTGCTGCTTTTGCTTTCTCTTTTTCTTGTTTTTTGAAATAGCCACGAAGTAGAAAATTATGTTTCATTGCTTCTAAATCTTCGTTCAGTTTTATGCTGGCGGCATTGATATTTGTCATTGTAGAATCTATTTTTTGAACTAATCTGGGGTCGTTTGCAAGGTAA
>JAEMQE010000028.1 GCA_022758945.1 Lentimicrobium sp.
AAAGAGACCATTTTAAACGATTTGAATACCTATATGAAAGGTGAAAACAAACCCTTTTTGAACGAGAAAATTGCAATGGCTGAAATAGCAAAAACCCTGAAAGTTAGCACCCAACAAATATCACAAGTGGTCAACGAAAAAACCAACCTCAACTTCAACGATTATGTAAATGCACACCGTATCGAGGAAGCTAAAATGATGCTCCTATCACCTTCCTTTTCCAAACTGACTATTGATGCCATCGCCCAGAAATCTGGTTTTCGCTCTAAATCAGCTTTTTACGTAGCTTTCAAAAAACATACAGGAAATACCCCAAAAGAATTTATAGCCGCCTCGGAAGAGAGTACTCCAATTCAACTTGAAAATAGTACAGTTTGAATAAAAACCATCTTTGTCAAAGTTTAAAACTTTTACAAAAGTTTAAAAGACAAAGATAAATGTCTTGTCCTTAATACTTACTCCCTATCTTACCGCAACCTTCCCCCAACCTCACCGCAACAAACCACAATAAAAAAGCAACAACATAATAAATCAGCTTCTCCACAAAACCAAATATATTTTAAGACAACTTTAACTCTTTGTGTCTTTTTAATGATTAATATTGTAAAACAATCTAATCCAAAAACTATGAAAAAAATAATCTTCTCTATCGTGCTTATCATTGCTGTCATCATTGGTTGTAAAACAAAAGGCAATTCAGGTGATTCTAAAAATTTAAACATCACTTTTGAATCTAAAAGTAACAGTAAGGTAACAGGAACTGCAACATTTACTGAAAAGAAAGGCAAAGTGATTTTTGTGGCCAAATTATCAGGATTAAACCCAGGTATTCACGCTATTCACATTCATGAAAAATCAGATTGTACCGCTGCTGATGGTAGTTCTGCCGGAGGACATTGGAATCCAACATTCAAAAAACACGGACAATGGGGAGTTGGCGAATACCACAGAGGCGATATTGGCAATTTCATAGCCGATGAAAAAGGAAATGGAACCATAACCCTAACCACTGACGAATGGTGCATTGGATGTGAAGATGCTACTAAAAACATTCTTGGAAAAGGATTAATCGTGCATCAGGGTGCCGATGATTTTGTTTCACAACCAGCAGGAAATGCAGGAGCAAGAGTAGCTTGTTCCGCTATTATCAAGTAAGAGAATAAAAAAAATCATACGAAACCGTCTTGTTTATAGAAACGAGACGGTTTTTTAATTTTAAAATAATACAAAAACCACAAAAAGACATAGCTTTGCAATTCAAACCAAAGCAATGATTAACCCTTCTACACCCGGTTGGATAGATAAATTTTTCCTGAAGCAAAAACAATCTTTGTTTCTTGCTGAGACGCGTCCCAATATTTTTTACAAAAAAGTTAGGGAAACGGGCTTTATCTACGGACACATTGTTTCTTTTGAAACTGCAATTCCAATTCAAACAAAAGGTTGGCTCGAAAACGAGATTTCTAAAGTCGCCCTGCTCAACACTTTGCATAGTATTTTCGAACTAACCACCCAGGAAAGCAATCCCGAAAACTTTATTTCAAAAGCAGTGGCTTTCTATAACGAAATGAATCCGCAAGGGTTTAATTTGTTCAGAAAAGTATTGCCCGACGCGACGCCTTCTCATAACCTTGAAAAAATAATCGATAGCCGGGTTCAGACAAATGTCGATATCATTAGCAAAAACTTTTCACATATCGTTACCAATGCCTTGCTCTTCATCGATGTTTTGGCTTTTCGCCAATTCTTAATTCGAGGAAAAATACCTGAAAAATACCTGAAGAAAATAGAAGAAGCAATCATCAGTATCGTTTCGCTGGCATTGAAAACGAAATCCAACAAGTCAAAATACGACGACTTATTAATCAAACTATTTGAGTCGTCCGTTCGTTACAGTAAATTTTCCCAAGTGAATGTGAAGTCCCAAAATTTTGGTATCGATGAATTAAAATTAGATTATTTCACTAACGAATTAGAAAAACAATATCTGGTTGATATGGCCGGAATGGCATTGTGGAGTGATGGAATTATCGAAAAAAACGAAGCGTATTTTCTACACAAATTAGCCGAATTAATGGAAGTTCCTGATGATTTTGTTACAGAAAGCATAGAGAAAACAAATGAATTTATTACTAAATTCAAGAATGAAATCCCCTATTTTAATTACTCAAATCCGGTCAAACATTTTTACGACCAGACTACGCAAACGGTAATTAAACTCATTACCCGCAACAAAAACAGATTGGTAAAGGAAATCCTTGAAAGCAAGGAATTGATGGTCTTATTGGCCTATTCCACCCGAAGAGATTTGAATGAAAAAGAAAAGAAGAAAGTAAGAAAACAATTGTTGGACATCTGCAAAACGGTTCCTTCACTGGCCATATTTTTGCTTCCGGGCGGCAGTTTGCTGCTTCCAATTTTCATTAAATTTATTCCAACACTCTTACCATCTTCTTTTAATGAGAATCTGGAAAATGAAGATTAATTGATTCGGATAACTGCTAAAAAAACTACCCGAAAGCAGTTTTAAAAACTTTAAATATATTTTGTTCCATTAAAACTTCAATTGATAGACTTCATCTAAATCTACATCGGAACTGATATTCACATCTAAATCAGTTACAAATCCTGAATTCAATCCATAAGCCCAACCATGCAGTGTTAAATCTTGCCCGTTTTTCCACGCCGACTGTACAATAGAGGTTTTAGCCAAATCAAATACCTGTTCCTTCACATTAACTTCTACAAATGCATTAAAACGATCGGTTTCATCTTCTATGGCATCTAAACGAATTTGATGCAAACGATAAATATCTTTGATATGACGAATCCAGTTATCAATTATGCCTATCGACTGATTATTCATGGCCGCCTGAACTCCACCGCAACCATAATGTCCGCAAACTATGACATGTTTAACCTTTAAAACATTGACTGCATAATCCAATACACTTAACATATTCATGTCACTATGAATTACCATATTGGCAATATTTCGATGCACAAAAACATCACCTGGTTTAGCACCAACTATTTCATTTGCCGGAACCCTGCTATCTGAACAGCCAATCCATAACAAAGGAGGCGTTTGTTGTTTAGCCAAATCTTGAAATAATTGGGGTCTAATGCCAGTGACTCTTCTACCCATTTTTTATTATTGTCTAATATCTTTTTATAAAAATCGCTATGTTCCATAATTTCATTATATTTTATCAAAAGTAGAAAATATAATCAATATTTCAGGGCATTCGCTCTTAAAACTAAAGGCTTCTATATAGTTTTATCAAATTATACAAATTCTCACGGATTTTTTTTTATTAGTAAAAAAGAATTAATATCTGCGTAAAATCTGTGTCATCTGTGTGCCTTTATTTACAACTTAAATATCTTGTCAGTAACCAATATTTTAAATGCGAACGCCCTTTCAATATTCAGACCCTAAGAAAATTTGATTTATATAATTATTCTTGTTGCCAAGCTTTCAACATCCAAATTGTTTTTTCTTGTTCGGCAATAAAATCGCTCATCATCGAGTTAGTTCCCTCATCTTCAATTTCTCCCGATTTTTTCAAAATAACTCTTTCTATAAGAAGCAATTTTGCCAATGACGAAACAATTAATTCAATAGCTTTTTCATCTTTATGGATATTTTTACCTATTTCAAGTTGGTTATTCTGGATATAATCATCGAAAGTGTGAAGTGGAACACCGTCCAATGTCAAAACTCGTTCGGCAATCAAATCAATCTTAATTTGACTGTCGTTGTACAATTCTTCAAATTTTAAATGCAAATCGAAAAAACGTTTCCCACGAATATTCCAATGCAACCCCCTCAAATTTTGATAATAGATTTGAAAATTGGCTAATAACACATTCAATTCAGCTGCTAAAACATCAGCTTCTACACTCGGTAATCCTATACTATTCAGTTTCATAATTTAGTTGTTTTAATAATTTTCAACAAATTTAAAAAATAACAAAGGGTAAATACTATAAATTAAATTGATTGTTTTTATATTTGCATCACAAAATACTATACAATGACAATTACTCAACTTCAATATGTTTTGGCTGTTGCCGAATACAAAAATTTTACTCTTGCTGCCGAAAAATGTTTTGTTACCCAACCCACACTGAGTATGCAAATTCAAAAAATTGAGGAAGAACTTAATATTTTGATATTTGACCGAAGCAAAAAACCCATTCAACTAACGGCTATTGGACAAAAAATAGTGGAGCAGGCAAAAAATATCGTTAACGAAGCTGGGAAAATAAAAGACATTGTTGAACATCAAAAAGGATTCATCGGTGGAGAATTCCGTATTGGAATTATCCCAACAATTATGCCCACACTTTTGCCAATGTTCCTGAATAATTTCATCAAAAAATACCCAAAAATAAGACTCATCATTGAAGAGTTAAATACTGATGAAATTATTCTCCGCTTAAAAAATGGACATCTTGATGCAGCCATTGCTGCAACACCTTTGGAAGACGATAAAATCAAAGAAATTGTGCTTTATTACGAACCCTTTGTAGCTTATGTTCCGGATAATTACAGCATTTCACAAAAAAATGAAATAGAAGTTTCGGATTTAAATCTTGATGATATCTTGCTATTGCAGGACGGACATTGTTTCCGGGACGAAATTTTAAATTTATGCAAAAACCAAGATATTTCTACCAGAAATTCATTTCAGTTAGAAAGTGGCAGTTTTGAAACCTTGATAAAACTAGCCGACGAAGGATTGGGAACAACGCTTCTTCCTTACCTGCACACCTTAGATTTAAAGGAAAAAGAAAAGTCAAAATTAAGACAGTTCAAAGAGCCAAAACCTGCTCGGGAAGTCAGTCTGATTTATCCAAAAAGTGAGTTGAAAATCCATATTATTGATGCGCTTAGAAACACCATTTCTGGAGTTGTAAAAGGAGCAATTGCTTTTCAGAATGTTCAAATAATTAGTCCAATTCAAAAGAAATAAAAAAGGAGTTCCATTTACCATTGGGACCCCTTTTTTGTGTTTACTAATTCACAATGCTTAAATACTGCTTAAGTTCTGGCCTTCCTTTTGTAAAATGTTCCAGCCAAATTCTTAATTGTTCAATTTCATAAGGCAACAAATTTTTATTTGCTTTTCTCAATTCCTTACAAAAAAGTGAAGGGTCAACGCTTACTTTTTCAAGTACAATTTTCGTGTGATCGTATATCATTCTATAAGGCATAATTAATAGATTTTGGGGTTATCTTAAATTAAACTCACTATAAAGATA
>JAEMQE010000276.1 GCA_022758945.1 Lentimicrobium sp.
ACTGCCGAGAAATATTCGTTGCTAGCCAAATTGATTAACAACTCCCCTTTTTTAAGTTCTTTATTTAAAGATTTAGTCACGGTTGTTTTCCAAAAATCGTATAAATTTTTGCTTTCGCCAATGGGCAATTTTGTACCCATTTCTAAGCGATAAGCTTGTATCAAATCTAGTGGTTTCAAGAGTCCGTACAAACCAGATAAAATTCTCAAACACTCTTGCAAATCATCCCATTTCTCCATCGGAATCGAATAGGCATCCAATCCTGTGTAAACATCTCCATCGAAAGCAAAAACGGCTTGACGTGCATTTTCAGGATTGAAAGGAGTCTTCCAATCTTGATTTCGTTTCCAATTCAAATCGGCCAGCTTATCCGAAATATCCATAAGTTTCGAAAGTGCTGCGGGTGATTTTTGCTTCAAAATTTTATGAACTTGTCGCGCTTCTTTTAAAAACAATGCTTCCGAATGCTTCACTTTAGGTAAAACTTTTTCAAAATTCAACGATTTAGCTGGCGAAATAACAATTTTCATAGTTTTAAGTTCTTAATATTGAAAGTTTCAAAAGTACAAATTGAAAAACCGAAAATGAAAATTGTCAATCATTTTATTTATGTATTTTTGAATGATAAATAAATAGACCGTAAAATTTCATGAGCCAAATCGAAATCAAGAAAGCATCCATTTCCGACCTTGAAATTATCCAAGAAATCAGCAAGCAAACTTTTATCGAAACTTTTGCCGAAGTAAATACACCCGAAAATATGGAGAATTATATTCGGGAAAATTTCAATACAGAACAAGTCACATTGGAAATAAACAATCGGGAATCGGCTTTTTATCTCGCCATCTTAGACAAAGAAATCATTGGTTACCTAAAACTTAATTTTGGCAACGCTCAAACCGAAATCTTTAAGGAAAAAACTATAGAAATTCATCGAATTTATGTTTTGAAAGCCTTTCTTGGAAAAAAAATAGGTCAATTATTGCTCGACGAAGCGGTGAAAATTGCTCAGCAAACCCGAGTTGACTACATTTGGTTAGGCGTTTGGGAAGAAAATCAACGCGCACTTCAATTTTATTCTAAAAATGGTTTTATTACATTCGATAAACATACTTTTGTCTTAGGAAACGACATCCAAACCGACTTGATGATGAAACTTCAAATTATAAAAAATTAAAAAAATGACCTATAAAATAACCTCCAAAATTTATTTTAGTTTAATTATCATAATGCTAATTTCCACAAATGGTTTTTCCCAAAAAAACATTTCAAAAATTGCTTTTGGCTCTTGTGCTCACGAAAATCATCCATTGCCTATTTTTGATCTTGTGGTAAAACACAAGCCGGATTTATTCATTTTTCTTGGTGATAATATTTATGGCGATACTAAAAGTATGGATACGCTTCAGATGAAATACAACATTTTGGGAGCAAAACCCACCTTTCAAAATTTGAAAAAAAATGTTCCAATTATTGCCACTTGGGACGATCACGACTATGGTTGGAATGACATTGGACGCCATTATCCATTCAAAACAGAGTCGAAAGAACTATTTTTGAAGTTTTTCAATGAACCGAAAGATTCCGAAAGAAGAAAACACGAAGGAGTTTACACTTCGTATATGTATCAAACTAATGGTAAAAAATTACAGGTAATCTTGCTCGACAACCGAACTTTTAGAGACGATTATAGGAAATACAAAGGCGAGGTTGCCAATGATAAAAGGTATTTTTATGACCTTGATTTTTATCCTCAACAAGAACCCGATTCGACTTATTTAGGCGCAGCACAATGGAAATGGCTGGAAGCAGAATTGAAAAAACCTGCCGATATTAGACTGATAGGTTCGGGTTCGCAATTTGCGATTGAGTACAATGGATATGAAGGCTGGCCTAACTTTCCGCTAGAGCAAAAAAGATTTTTAGATTTAATTAAAAAGACAAAAGCAAACGGCGTTTTGTTCCTAACTGGCGACGTTCATTATGCTGAAATTTCGAAAATTAAAGTCCCTGATTTATATCCAATTTATGATGTTACTGCCAGTGGACTTTCCTCAACTTGGCTATTTGCCACACCCAACAAAAATCGCATCGAAGGACCAATTATGGACAATCATTTTGGTTTGCTGACCATTGATTGGAAAAACAAAATTCCCAAAATAAAAATGGAAATCTGGGACATCAACGACAATCAACGAGTAGAATATACAATTGGTTTGGACGAAATTAGTTTTAAGAAATAAAGGATTTTTCCTTTTGCAAATTTGAAATACAAATGAGCACAACACCCGATTTAGAAGCCAAAGGATACAATAATTACGGAGCGCACTTGCGCAAAAAATACAATGGACAGCGTGTTTATAAAGTAATTGTTGACGGTGGTTTTTCTTGTCCAAACAGAGACGGAAGTAAAGGTTATGGTGGTTGTACTTATTGCAATGTAGATTCGTACACGCCCGAAATTTCCAGAACTTCAATCACGATGCAATCACAGTTAAAGGACGGAATGGAACGTGCTAAAAACTTTTATAAAGCCGATAAATACATTGTTTATTTTCAGCCAAATACCAACACCTATGCTCCTGTTCATTATTTAAAAACAATGTACGACGAGGCTTTATCCATCAACACCGAAGATGTTGTCGGGTTTTCTGTGGGTACACGACCAGATTGTATTGATGCCGAAAAAGTGGCTTTGCTGGAAAGCTATTGCGATCGATTTGATGTTGATTTAGAAATGGGAATGGAATCCATTTATGACGAAACTTTGGAGCAAATTAATCGAGGTTGCAGCCACGCCGAATTTGTCGCGGCAGTTGAATTGTTGAAAGACAGCAAGCTTGATTTGTGTGTGCATACCATTTTTGGCTTCCCTTGGGAAACCCGAGAAATGATGTTGGGTTACATTCATGAAATCAACCGTTTTCCGCAAATAAAATTCGTAAAATTCCATCATTTACATATCGTCGAAGGCTCGATTATGGGAGCTAAATACAAGAAAAATCCTTTTAAACTCTTCACTTTGGAAGAATACACCGATTTGCTTTGTGAATTAATCCCGCTTTTGCGTCCAGATATTGTAATCCAACGTTTGTTTGGAATATCGGATTGGGACTTGCTTATTGCGCCCAATTGGGGCTTGAATAAATCGAATATTCAAACTTATATGGAGAAAGAAATTGAACGCAGAGGAATTGTGCAGGGTTCTCTTTATTGTGCAAAATTTTGAATCTAATTCCATACAAAAAATCAGCCACGAATTACACGAATTGACACAAATTTGGATGGTATATATTCCACGAATCTGCCTAATGCAGATAAAATTCGTGTAATTATATTTCAGAATCACTGAAATTAGTGTCAATTCGTGTAATTCGTGGCAAAAATAATAATTGGTGCGTTTGCCCTAGAAATCGTGGGAGAAAGCAATTTTAGTTTAAAAAATTAGTCCCCAAAACTAATACCTACTCCTTTTGCAGTTTTTACCAAATCGCAGTCTGGATCCACTAATTTTGGATTATCTATAGCATCTTTAAAGGGAACCGAAATAATATCCGGATGACGATAAGCCGCCATTTGACCAAATTTGCCCTCCAATACCATTTCGAAAGCTTTTACCCCAAATTGTGTTGCCAAAATTCTATCATAAGCAATGGGACTTCCTCCTCTTTGCAAATGCCCCAAAACTGTTTCGCGCATATCTGCTTCAAAACCTATTGCTTTTAAATCATTTACTAATTTATGAGCCACTCCACCTAAACGAAGATTTTCGTATCCAATTTCACTGCTTTTTTCTGACAATAAAGTTCCTCCTTTGGGTATTGCTCCTTCCGCTATTACCACAATAGCATTCCCTTTTCCTTTACTGTTGTATCGGCTTTGCAATTTTTTGGCAACAACTTCAATATCATAGGGAATTTCGGGAATCAAACATACTTCAGCTCCACCCGCAATAGCTGCGTTTAAAGCAATCCAACCGGCATTTCTTCCCATTACTTCAAGAACCAAAACACGATTGTGACTGGCGGCCGTCGTCACTAATTTATCTACTGCTTCAGTGGCGGTTTGTACCGCTGTTTGAAATCCGAATGTAAAATCAGTCGCAGATAAATCGTTGTCAATTGTTTTTGGAACTCCAATAATATTCAACCCTTTTTCAAAAAGTTGTTGGGAAATTTTCTGAGATCCATCTCCTCCAATGCTAATTACAGCATCAACACCCAAATACTGCAACTTACGAATCATTTCGTCCGATCGGTCAACAGAACCCCAAGTTCCGTCTTGGTTTTTTATTGGCCAGGCAAATGGTCCGCCTTTGTTGGTTGTGCCAATAATGGTTCCACCGTCAACGTGAATCCCAGCTACTGTCTTATCGTCTAATATCATTATTTCGGTGGGTTCACGAAGAATCCCATCAAAGGATTGAATGCTTCCTATGACTTCCCAATCTTTTTCTTGTGCTGCTCTTTTTACAATTGCTCTAATTACGGCATTTAAACCAGGGCAATCACCACCTCCAGTGGCTACTAATACTCTTTTCATTCTATGTTTTTAAATTAATTTTAATGTTTAAACGCTAATGCGACGGTAAATGTATTAAAAAATAAAGTTCATAAAAATGATTTATATCAGGTCACAAGCATTAAAGTTGTTAAATGCATTTTTTTTCGAATCTGACATAAAAATCAGAATAAATAATTAGATTAAACAGTGAAAAACTGAATAAAAAATTATGTTTTAGAAACAGGCAAAAACCAACCCGAAGCCATCGCAATTTATAAAATGAAAGATTACTACATAATTCCAAATTTTGGGAAGTACGAAGGTGTTAAAAATAGTGTTTGTTTTGAGAAGGAATTGTAAGTTTATAATAAAAAGTAACCCACAAAAAAAGCCCCAATAAGGGCTTTTATTTATCTTAAAACAAATAAAAATCCGTTTTTATCCGCCAAAATCAGCGTCATCCGTGTGCCATTTTTTCAACAACACAAAAAATCACCGTTCCAATCCTTATTCCTCTTCCTCAACCAAATGTGATTTCGAATACCCTCTCCATTTCTCAATGCAATCCTGAAAATCCTGTGGCAATTCCGTATCAAAACGCATCATTTCTCCTGTTGTAGGATGAACAAAACCAAGCGTTTTGGCGTGCAAAGCCTGACGTGGCAAAACTTTGAAACAGTTTTCTATAAATTGTTTGTATTTGGTAAACGTAGTTCCTTTCAAAATCAAATCGCCACCATAACGGGCATCAT
>JAEMQE010000163.1 GCA_022758945.1 Lentimicrobium sp.
CGTCAAGCGGAAGCGAAATTAATGCCGAAAAGCTAATGGCAAACGAAGTGATTTCGCAAACCTCAAGCGGGAGCAGCACAGCTGTTTATCCTATTGTAAAATTGGAAGCAAAAGCCTCAAGCGGAAGCTCGATAAGTTACCATAAAATTCCAAAAACATTATCAAAAGAAGAATCTTCCGGTGGAAGTGTCGACGAAAAATAAGCAACTCTTTTTGCCAAAAAATTAAGAAAATCATTCATCAAAAGTGGATGATTTTTTTATATTTGTAGTATTCTTAATTCAATCAAAAATGAAAAATTATTCCGTTCTGTTGCTGCTCCTTTTCGTTTCGACATTTGCCTTGGCACAAAAAGACGAAAAAATAAAAGGCTCTAAAATAGTGACAATAGAGCAAAAAGAAATTGGCAGTTTTGATTCACTTGAAGTAGGTGATAATATTGAAGTGTATTTGGATAGAGGCGAAAAAAGCGAATTAAAAATTGAAGCCGATGATAATCTTCATGACATTATCAAAATCGATTTAAGCTCCAATACATTAAGAATTAACACTTCAAAAAAAGCGACAAATTACAAAAAACTGATTGTAAGAGTGACGTATACCAATGAGTTGAAAATGGTGACTTCAAAAAATGAATCCATCATAAATGCCATTCAGGAAATTCAGCTGAATGAAATTACGTTCAAAGCCATCGATGATTCTAAACTTAATTTGAATGTGAATTCAAAGAATTTTAACTTGCAGACGGACAATAATTCAAAAACAGAACTCAATTTAAAATCCGAGGAAGCAACAATCGAAGTGAGTAAAAATGCCACATTAAAAGCTTTAATTGCCACAGTTGATTTAAAATGCGACTTATACCAAAAATCAAAAGCAAATCTGGAAGGAGATGTGACTAGTGCAGTCATTCGTCTGGATAACAATGCTGAATTTACAGGAAATAATCTTGTCATAAAAACTGCCGAATTAATAGCCGAAGGTTATTCGCATTGCAGTATCAATGTAAATACGAACCTAAGTATTGAAGCTTCCGGAAATTCAGATATTAAAATTTATGGAGAGCAAAAAGTCGATATCAAACGATTTATGGATAATGCAAGTTTGAACAAGAAACCAACGAAATAATGACAAACAAAAAGTCCCAACTTAAAAAAATTGGGACTTTTTTTTTCCAAAAATAAAATTTATTATTCCAAAGTTGCCAAATATCTTTCGGCATCCAATGCAGCCATACAGCCCGATCCGGCAGCAGTAACTGCCTGACGGTATTCCTTATCCTGTACATCACCACAGGCAAAAACACCTGGAAGATTCGTTTTAGTCGATTTACCGGCAGTAATCAAATAACCAGTTTCGTCCATATCAAGTTGCTCTTTAAAGATGTCCGTATTGGGTTTATGACCAATGGCAATAAATAAACCTGTGATTGCAATTTCTTGTTTTTCGCCAGTTACATTATTTACCATTCTCAGTCCTTCAACCACTTGATTACCAAGAACCTCATCCACTTCGGTATTGAAAAGAACTTTCAGATTTGGAGTATTGTTTACTCTATTCACCATAGCTTTTGAAGCTCTCATCGCATCTTTCCGAACCAGCATCGTTACGCTTTTGCAAATATTGGACAAATAAGTAGCTTCTTCAGCAGCAGTATCGCCAGCTCCTACAATGGCTACATCTTGATTTTTATAGAAAAAACCGTCGCAAACCGCACAAGCGGAAACTCCACCGCCACGCAGTTTTGTTTCACTTGGAATTCCTAAGTATTTAGCTGTTGCACCAGTAGAAATGATTACAGTCTGTGCCTGAATCTCTTTGGTTCCATCGATAATTACTTTGTGCCAACCTCCAATTTCTTTAGAAAAAGTAACAGCAGTTGCTATTCCAAATCGTACTTCAGTTCCAAATCTTTCAGCTTGTTGTTGTAACTGAACCATCATTGTTGGCCCATCAATTCCTTCTGGATAACCAGGAAAATTATCGACTTCGGTAGTGGTGGTCAGTTGGCCGCCAGGTTCCATACCTGTGTATAAAATTGGATTCATATCGGCACGAGCTGCATAAATAGCGGCAGTATAACCTGCAGGACCAGATCCTATAATAAGGCATTTCATTTTTTCGATTGTAGTAGACATAGAAAGTTTCTTTTTATATTTTTTAACGGTACAAAAATAAGTCAAAATTGCCGGATTATAGAACTTAAATATTCAATTTTTTTACTGTTTTCGGCTAAGTTTTGATTTTGAAAAATTTACCCTTTGTAATTATACTTTTGACCAAGTTGAAGCTAAAACTGAGAACTGGATAAATCGTTCTTTATCCTCAAAAATATATAAAACAAAAAAATATCGGGGTTTTAAATTCCCGATATTTTAGTTTCTATATTTAGATAATCTCTTTCTTTCTTTAAAAAGGGAGTTATTTATTGTTATTATGTCTTTTAACAAAACCAATTTATTTATACCACAAAAAAACACCTCAGCTTTTTTTAAGAAACTGAGGCATTTTAGAATGTTATTTTAAAAACTTTTACAAAGTAATCGTTCCGAGATCTGTATTAATTCCTGCTGTAACTACAATATTAGTTTTGACAACAGGAAGTAAAGGCGATACTGGAGTAATAGTCACGTTATAGGTTCCTGGAGAAAGTCCCATAAGCGTGAAACTGCCTTCGGCATTTACACTTGTTGAAAAAGAAAGGGTAGCATCAGTAACGCTGACTGCACTAACAGTGGCTAATCCAACAGGTGAAATTTTACCTTTAATAGATCCACTGATAGCAGCTTGAATGGTTCTGATAACTGGTTTCAGTTTATAACTGCCATTTCCTAAATTTACGACAGACTTGTTAGCGTCAAAATCAAGAAGGATACTATACAAAATACCTTGTTCAAGCGTTTGATGTACCTGAAGTTTCAATCCGGTTTGATCTGCACTCGGAGTACTTAAAGGATAGCTTACACTATTGACTTTTACAGAATTGTTTGTTCCGAGTATCAGTCTTATTTGCTCTACAGTAGAAGTTTCTAAAGTGTCTGTAGCAATTAATGTACTAACCCCGTTCGTTAGATCCAGTAAGTTGTAAATTCCCTTTTTTACATTCAATGTAACGGTCTGTCCTCCGCTTCCGGTAACTTCAACGCCTTGCAAATCAACAAATACGGCTTCATATGGACCTGGAGCATCTGTCATTTTTATGGCGACTGGGTAAGAAGATTGTGTGCTGTCGTTACTGCACGAATTCATCATAAATCCAAACATGAGGATCATTAGAATAAAATTTATCTTTTTCATTTTCATTGTATTTAGTGTTGCAAATTTATTTTTACAATCTTGTAAAGGTAATTATATTTAGATAACGAAGTGTTACATAACTTTAGTATTAAGTTATTAAGTACATGACAAAAAGCAAAACAGATTGTTTTCCAAAGACTTGAATCCTGTTAAAAGAAATTTTGACAAGTAATCTAATCCGTATTTAAACACACTTACTGCTCTTCTGCCATGTTTTTTTATTGTTATTTTTTTGATGTTTTCATCTAAATAGTCGCCAATTTTGTAGCACCATACAAAAGCAATCATTGTCAGTGAGAATAATTTTTCTAATCTTTCTAAATCTGTTACATAAGTATCTTCTATATTAAATCCACTGCTTTTTAATCCTCTAAAAAGACTTTCAATTTGCCAACGCTGTTTGTAATATACCATTGCTTGCTCTGGTTTGTTGAACGAAACTATAATTAAAAACTCCATATTTCCATCTCTATCAATTGTTTTACTTCCAGAGAGATAACATCGTTGTCCGTGTAACTCTACTATTTTCGGATAGTGATAAAATTCACCAACTTTCAAATTATTAAACAACCAAAATGCTTTTATTTCTTCTTGCTTTTGGTAAGAATAAATTTTGAAATTATTTCTGATTCGGATATAATATCGAATATTTTCATTGTTCAAAAACTCCAACCATTTGATCCCAACAAATTCTCTATCGGCTAATAAGCAATTAATGCTTTGTTTTCCAAACCATTCAATATATTTCTTAATCAAATCAATTCGCTCCTCTGTGTCTGAATTTCCTCGCTTGTCTAACATTTTGAACATTAACGGAAAAGCTACATTTTTATAACTGACACCTAGCATTAATATATTGATGTCCTTCGTGCCAAATTTCCAATTCGTTCTGTCTAAAACCAGTACCAAATCATCTTTGAATGGTAATAGATTGAATATCAGAACCGAAACTGTCTTCATCGGAAAATCAAATTCCTTCATAAATCGTTGGATTCTCCTGTAAGAACTGTTTTTATCTGCTTTTACGTCAAATCCAGAGGCAAGTCTATCATAATTAATTGTCTTTATTTTGCATAAAGCTGTTATAAACAAACAGATGAGCTTGACCCTTGCCAGATTGAGTTCTCCTTTAAAATGACCTTGCAATACTAATAATAACGATGTATCTTTACTTCCTAGACTGGTGTTCTTCATTAGAAAAATTATGTGGTAATAATTCTTTAATGTAATGAATATCAGTCTTTTATCCTAATTTATTACTACTTATTTTGTTGATTTTCAATCAAATATGTTTTTTGTCATGTACTAAATTTGAAATTATTAAATTAGTATAAATGATAAAAAGAAAGGCTGTAAACCAATCAATTCATAGTCTTCTGGTGGATTGAGAACTAAATTTTAGGATGGAAATCCCGATAAATATCAGAAAAAAAACTCCCGAAAGCCTTGTGTGACTTGATAACGGAAAAATCACTAAATAGATTGTACAAAAAAAGCCGAACATTTCTGTTCGGCTTTTTGTCGGGGTGGCAGGATTACACCCTACCCATATCTTGTGCTGTAAATACGGGTTTTACAGAATGTACTTCATTATAGGTCACCGTTTAGTTCTCATTTTATTTGGAACTATTTGTGGTTGATTGGTTAACTTCAAGAACGTATTCAAAGATACAAAAAAATATTGTGTTTGAAGCTAAATGAATACAAATGAATGCAAAATTAATTAGTGGATTTGCTGAAATTTGAATTGATTTGAAGTCTTTAGAATTAGACTTTCTTAATCAATCAGGTAAAGCAGCACCTCATCCTTATCCAGCCCTGTATAGGCGCAAAATTCATCCACGCTGATGTAATGATGAGGTTCTTTATTCAAGGATTTTTTAATCTTGGTTAACAGCTTTCTTCCAAACCTTTCGGTGTAGCCAGTAATC